>NZ_JBFTLD010000035.1:0-38172 GCF_056396265.1 Allobosea sp. 05T422_2
GCGTTCGCCAGGTCGCCGAGGTGCTGGATCTGATCCACCGGCTCAAGGATCGCGGGATCGCCGTCGTTCTGATCAGTCACCGCATGCCGGACGTGTTCGCGGTCTGTGACCGGGTGGTCGTGATGAGGCGAGGACGCAAGGTCGCGGACAAGGCGATTGCATCGAGTTCTCCTGAAGAGGTGACCGGACTGATCACCGGCGCCATCCAGGCCGCCTGATGCTGCGCGAGGAGCCCCCTATGTCGAGCGCCACGATCCGCCCGATCCCGAGCAGTGTCGCCATCGAGGACGTCACGGGCCTCAGGGAGCGAAGCCTCCTGCAGAAGCTGCTCGCGAGCCAGCCGTTCTGGGTGACGATCGCGCTGATCGCCATGGTCCTCGTGATGACATGGGATCAACCAGACGCCTTTGCCTCGGCCGACAACTTCTTCAACATCACGCGGAACTTCGCCTTCATCGGCATCATGGCCATCGGCATGACCGCCGTCATCCTCACCGGCGGCATCGATTTGTCGGTTGGCTCCATCATGGGGCTCGCCGGCGTCGTCAGCGGGCTCGTCCTCCAGGCCGAGGGGCATTGGCTGCTCGCGATCCTCGCCGGCCTTCTCACCGGCGCGGCTGTCGGGGTCGTGAATGGCGTGCTGATCTCCTATGTCGGCCTGCCGGCCTTCGTCGTCACGCTCGGGATGCTGTCGGGCGCCCGCTCGCTTGCCATCGTCCTGTCCGAAAACAAGATGATCTACGAATTCGGCCCTTGGGGAGACACCTTCAACKCCATCGGTGGCGGGGCGATCTTCGGCCTTGCCAACCCGGTCTGGGTGCTGCTCGCGCTGGCCATCATCTTCAGCATCATCCTCAACTTCACCGGCTGGGGCAATTATCTCTATGCCATCGGCAGCAACGAGAACGCCGCCCGCCTGACTGGCGTGCCGGTCCGGCGGATCAAGCTGCAGGCCTATATCGTCTCAGGCCTGACAGCCGCGCTGAGCGCCGTTCTCATCGTCGGCTGGCAAGGCTCCGCCATCAATGCGCTCGGACAGGGCTATGAATTGCGGGTGATCGCTTCGACCGTGATCGGCGGCGCCGATCTGATGGGTGGCCAGGGCGGAGCCTACGGCGCCGTGATCGGGGCCGCCCTCATCGAGGTGATCCGCAATTCCCTGCTCATGGCCGGCGTCGATTCCAACTGGCAGGGCGCCTTCGTCGGCCTGTTCATCGTATTGGCGGTTCTGCTGCAGCGGATCCGCGGCAAGGGTTCGGCATGAGGAAGACCGGACGACAATAACCACCAGGAGGAGAGGCTCATGAAAACGCTGACTTTAGGTGTCGCCGCGCTCGCACTGCTCGCCGTTGGAGGAGAAGCCCAGTCTCAGGGCAAGAAATACGTCTTCGCCCTGGTTCCCAAGAACATGAACAATCCCTTCTTCGATCAGGCCCGCGACGGCTGCAAGAAGGCCGAGAAGGAACTCAACGGCGCGATCGAGTGCCTTTATATCGGGCCTGGCGAACATGGCGGCGGCGATGAACAGGTCCAGGTCATCAACGATCTCATTGCCAAGAAGGTCGATGGCATCGCCGTCTCGCCGTCGAATGCCGCCGCGATGGGCAAGGCGCTCGAGGGCGCCAAAAAGGCGGGAATTCCGGTTCTGACCTGGGATTCCGACCTGCTTGCGAAGGACAAGGGCCTGCGCACCGCCTATGTCGGCACCTATAACTACGACATCGGCGTCAATCTCGCGAAGCTCGTCCAGCAGATCAAGCCGAAGGGTGGCACGATCTGCATCCAGTCGGGTGGCGCGGCCGCTGCAAACCATAACGAGCGCATGCAAGGGATTCGCGATACGCTTGCCGGCGCGAAATCGGCCTCCGCGCCTGGGGCAAAGCTCACCGGTCAGCATGGCTGGACCGAGGCCGCGGGTTGCCCGCTCTACACCAATGACGACTTCCCGCTATCGGTGCAGCAAATGGAGGATACGCTCGGCAAGAACCCCAAGCTTGATGCCTTCGTGCCGACCGGCGGCTTCCCGCAATTCATCCCGCAGGCGTATCGCAAGGTCGCCGAGAAGTATAAGGCCCRCATCGATGACGGCTCGCTTGCGCTGGTCGTCGCAGATACGCTGCCCGTCCAGATGGATCTCCTGAAGGCGGGCCTGTCCAAGGGCCAAGTCGGTCAGCGCCCCTTCGAGATGGGCTACAAGACCATGTTCTTCCTGAAGGAGATGAAGGACGGCAAGCCCGCCCCGAAGGATCCCACCTATACCGGCCTCGATGTCTGCACGCCGCAGAATGCCGCGACCTGCGTCGGCGCCGGGAGCTAAAGCATCGGCCCGAAAAGTGGATTGCGGTTTTCGGGGCAAAGCCGATGCAATCACAGATGGTTAGATCATCGGATCGGATACGATATCCGGTCCGATGAACTAAGCCAGGGCGGGATGCCATCCCGCTCTGGCGCTGACTTCGCCCGGCCTCGCAGTCAGCCGCGATACGGAGCCAGGCAGGCGCCCCAGAACAGGCTGGAAAAGTACCATGTTGGCGGCCMGAACCCGGCGGCCTCCAGCAAAGCAGCGACCTCGTTCTCCGAGGCGGGCGGATCCGCGCCCTGCAAAATCTTGGCGCGCTTCGCCTCGACTTCGTCGGGCCTGGCACCGTGCATGCGCCAGCGCTCTGCCCAGGCCGCCAGCAGCAGAGGTTCGGCGGCGTAGGCAAAGCGATTGCCGGCAAGAATGAGAGGAGCGCCGGGTTTCAGCCGTGACGCAATGGCGTCAAGAATGTCGCCCTTGGCCTTTTTTCCCGGGAGATGATGCAGCACGCCGATTAAGGTCGCGGCGTCGAAATCGCGCCCGGCGGGAAGCTCTTCGACATAGCCGATCGCGATCTCCGTCCGCTCGAGGAACCCGAGCTCCTGCAACCGCCCCGCCGTAACATCCATCATCTGCGCGGACGGATCGACGGCGACAAATCTCCAGTCCGGTTCAAGAGATGCGGCGCTGACAATCTCCTGTCCGCCGCCGCCAGCCCCAACGGCGAGCACGCGAGCTGCGCTGCCCGGACCGAGCGTCGCCGCCAGCATGCAGGCCGAAAGCTCATGGCACGCTTCGTAACCTGCCAGCGCAATGCGGCTCTGGACGAGGTACTCAGCGGCGCGGTCGGCGTCGAATTTTGCGACAGAGATGGACGTGGTTTCAGCCGAGGCCATAGCTACCTAGCGATGCTTTTCGAATGCAGGCGCGCTGTGGGGGGCGTCCCGATGCGCGAGCCTTCAATCGCTCATTCAGTCCGCCACGGCAAGATTTCGACAGCCAGGGGGGCGCTTTTGTGCATGGCGCTTCTGCCCGAGAGCGGACGCCGGTCATGCCGAAATGGGTGGAGGCTGTGTGAAAAGAGCCGAGTCGGCTAGGATTCCTGGAGGTGATGCTCCGGGAGCTTAGATGAAGCGCTTCGTTGAGAGTGAAGACCGTCGGCAGGGTGTCCTGCTTCCCGAGTATCTTGACGACTACGTGTCGGAGAACAATCCGGTTCGGGTGATCGACGTCTTCGTTGATGAATTGGACCTGGGCCAACTGGGTTTTGAAGGCGTGGTTCCCGAGGCGACGGGCCGTCCGAGCTACCATCCGGGCGTGCTGCTAAAGATCTACGTCTACGGCTACATCAACCAGGTGCAATCGAGCCGTCGGTTGGAGCGCGAGGCGCAGCGCAACATCGAGCTGATGTGGCTGACGGGACGGCTGGCGCCGGACTTCAAGACCATCGCCGACTTCAGGAAGGACAACGGCTCGGCGATCCGGGCGGCTTGCCGGCAGTTCATCACTTTGTGTCGCCGGCTGGATCTCTTCACCCACGCGATCGTGGCCATCGACGGCAGCAAGTTCAAGGCGGTGAACACGCGCGACAAGAACTTTACGCGCGCCTCGATCCAGCGTCGGATGGAGCAGGTGGAGGCCAGCATCGAGCGTTACATGTCGGCGCTGGAGACGGCCGATCGACATGATGGCGAACTGGCCCAGGCCAAGACGGTGCGGTTGAAAGACAAGATCGCCGCCCTCAAGGAGCAGATGAAAGCCTTCAAGGCCCTGGAGTCTGAGGTGCATGCCGCGCCGGACCAGCAGATATCTCTGACCGATCCGGATGCGCGGGCGATGGCCACCAACGGCAAGGGCACGGGGATGGTCGGCTACAACGTGCAGACGGCGGTGGACATCACTCACCACCTGATCGTCGCGCACGAGGTCACCAACACCGGCCACGACCGCGGTCAACTCTCGGGAATGGCCGGCCAAGCCAAGGCCGAAATGGGCGTCGAAACGCTCGACGTGCTGGCCGATCGCGGCTACTTCGCCGGCGAGGAGATCCTGGCCTGCGAGGCTATCGGCGTGACGCCCCTCATGCCCAAGCCCCTGACTTCCGGCGCCAAGGCCGACGGCCGGTTCGGCAAGCAGGACTTCGCCTACCTGCCCGAGCAGGACGTCTACCGCTGCCCATCGGGGGCGCTGCTGCCCCGCCATATGACGACGGTGGAGAAGGGCCTGACCCTGCATCGCTACTGGGACCGCGCCAGCTGTCAGAGCTGCCGCTTAAAGCCCCAGTGCACACCGAGCGTCGAGCGACGGGTCACCCGCTGGGAGCATGAGGCGGTGATCGAGGCCATGCAGGAACGGCTGGATCGCGCGCCCAAGAGCATGCGCATCCGCCGAGCCACCGTCGAACACCCCTTCGGAACCTTAAAGGCCTGGATGGGAGCGACCCACTTCAAGACCAAGTCCCTCAAAAACGTCAGTACGGAGATGAGCCTCCACGTCCTGGCCTACAATCTGAAGAGAGTGATCGCCATCCTTGGCGCTGGGCCGCTCATTCTGGCGATGCGGACCTGAACGGGTCGCCGCGACTCTCGTCCAACTTCACCCGCAGACGACGCGGCGCACACCTCAGGCATCCCAATAGCGCGTTTGCACACGGCCTCGGTGGAATACAGCCTCTCCGCGCGTGGTCGGAGCCTTGAGCCGATCATCCTGGCGCTCAAGGCCTGGGGCGAAGCCAATCTGCGGAATGTGCCGCCGGTCGAAGCAGCCGCCTGAGCTTCAATAGGGCAGGCCGACATAGTTCTCGGCCAGTGCCGCCATGGCGTGGTCCGACGAGACGAGATAATCGAGCTCCGCCCGCTGCATCCGCCGTGCGAAGGCGCCGTTCTCCGGGAAATGGTGCAGCAGCGAGGTCATCCACCAGGAGAATCGTTCGGCTTTCCAGACACGCGCCAGGGCCCTGGCCGAATAGTCGTCGATCCCGGCCGATGAGCGCTCCGTGAAACGCTCGATMAGCGCCTGCGACAGGTAATGCACGTCGCTGGCCGCGAGATTGAGCCCCTTGGCGCCGGTCGGCGGCACGATATGGGCGGCATCGCCGGCCAGGAAGAGGCGCCCGAACCGCATCGGCTCGGCGACGAAGGAGCGCAGCGGCGCGATCGATTTCTCGAACGACGGGCCGGTGACGAGCGCCTCGGCGGTTGCCGGATCAAGGCGCCGGCGCAATTCGTCCCAGAAGCGCTGATCCGACCAGTTCCCGACATCGTCGTCGAGCGAGCACTGCACGTAGTAGCGACTGCGGTGGGGCGAGCGCATCGAGCAGAGCGCGAAGCCGCGCTCATCACCGGCATAGATCAGCTCATGCGAGACGGGTGCTACCTCGGCGAGGATGCCGAGCCAGCCGAAGGGATAGACCCGCTCGAAGCTCTGGAGCGCAGCCTCAGGAATGCTGGCCCGCGAAATGCMGTGATATCCGTCGCAACCGGCAATGAACTCGCAATCGAGGCGATGCGCCTGACTATCCCTGACGAAGGTGACGGAGGGCTTGTCGCGGTCGAAATCATGCAGGGCGACGTTCTCAGCCTCGAAGACRGTCGCGGCACCGGACGCCTCGCGCAGGTCCATCAGGTCGCGCGTGGCTTCGGTCTGGCCATAGATGGTGACGTGCTGGCCGCCGGTCAGTCGGGCGAGGTCGACATGGTGGCGCGCCCCACCGAAGAGCAGGTCGAAGCCATTATGCCTGAGGCCCTCGGCATGCAGCCGGCCCGCGGCGCCGACCTCCTCGAGCAACCGCACCATGCCTTGCTCGAGCACGCCGGCACGAATGCGTGAAAGCACATAGTCGCGGCTCTTGCGCTCGATGATGATGGTGTCGATGCCGGCTTTGTGCAGCAACTGGCCGAGCAGAAGCCCGGCCGGGCCCGAGCCGATGATGGCGACCTGCGTGCGCACGAGCGTTCCCTGCAACCCTCGCACTCAGCCGGCGAGCCGCAATTAAGTTGCCATAGCAACGATCACGGGAAAAGCGCGATCTCCAGTTCCGCGATGCTGCCGAGGCATAGATCGCTGATCGGCTCCAGCGTCGTGCGCGTTCCAGTTCCCGTCAGCACGCCGATACGCAGGCCGGCAGCGGCCGCTCGGCCCATTTCCATGTCATGGGCGTTGTCGCCGATCACGGCAACTTCGCCAGGCGCAAGCCCGCAGGCGGCGCAAAAGGCCTGCACCATACCGGGGCCCGGTTTGGCGCCGTGGCCGGAATCGTAGCCCGCGACGAAGGAGAGATGCGGCGCGATGCCGAAATGCGTGGCTGTGGCCGAGACCGCTGCGGCGCTGTCGCTGGAAGCGATCCCGAGCGCGAGGTCGCGGGCGCGCAGGCGCTCGAACAGCGCGGATAGCTCGCAGACCGGAACCATCCGCACGACCGCAGCCTGAAAGAGAGCATCAAGACGCTCGACCAGAGGGGCAATGCCGAGCGGGCTTCCCGCTTCATGCCAGGCTTGCGCCAGCTCCTCGGTATTCCCGGCCGCAAGCAGGCTGTCGGCCACCGCCCGGCCGGTCTCCGGATCGGCGCCAGCGCGCCGCAGCAGGTCGGCGGCCAGCATCGCGTCGCCGTCGGCCGCCAGCAGTCCGGCCTCGCGGTTGATCGGCGGCCAGCTMGCACCATAGTCGAGCAGAGTGCCGTCCTTGTCGAAGAGCAGTCCACGCAGCGGCAGCATGGTCAGGCGTCTTGTACCGGAATGACATCGACGGCGACGCCGACCTTTTGCGTGCCGGGGCCGACGATCACGCCATCGAGCGGAGAGACGTCGGCATAGTCGCGGCCGATCGCGGTGACGATATGATCGTCGGCGACGACGAGGTCGTTCGTCGGGTCGAGGCCGATCCAGCCCGTCTCCGGACCGCACCAGAGATGCACCCAGGCATGGCTGGCATCGGCCCCTTCGAGGCGCTTCTCGCCTGGCGGCGGAATAGTGCGGATATAGCCGCTGACATAGGCTGTCGGCAGGCCGAGCCCCCGCAGGCCGGCGATCATGATATGCGCGAAATCCTGGCAGACGCCGTGGCGCTGGCGGAAGGCTTCCGCCAGCGGGGTCGAGACTTCGGTTGCCTCGGGATCATAGACGAAATCCGTGCGGATGCGGCGCATCAACTCGCTCGCTGCTTCCAGCACGGGGCGCTGCGGCGCAAAGCTGGAGCGCGCATAGTCGACCACCTCGGCGACCGGCGGCACCAGCCGACTGGGAAAAAGCTGATGCGCCGGGGAATTCGGCGCGAGGCTGTTGGACGCCAGCGCCAGTGCACCGACCTCTTCCCAGCCGCGCGTCAACCCGGGAAAGGGCGCCGCCGGCCGGTTCACCTCGACCCGCGCCCGCATGTCGAGCTTCAGCTCGCGATGCGGCTTGGTGATGGTCAAGGTCGTCATGTGGTTGCCGAAGAAGCAGATCCCGTCATTGCGCTCGCTGGTGCGCGGCGTCACGCTCAGGCTGCTCTTGCGCACGCTCTGGCCAACGCCGTCACGCGGCAGCAGCCGCAGGATGCAGCGTGCAAAGGGCACAGGCCGACTATAGGCATAGGTCGTGACATGACGGACGTCGTAGATCACGCGATGCCTGTCATCCGCGAGCCTTCGGGTTCGCTGTTCTGCAGGAAGTAGCGGTCCGCCACGGAGCCGGCCAACCCCATCAGCAACTGCTCGAACAGCAGGATGCTGGTGCGGTCGAGGCGGCTTGCCTCGGCGGTGCGGCATTCGGCAGCGAGCTTGAGCGCGAGCCGGCGCGGCGCTTCCAGCATGCCGTCTTCGCTCAGCGTCGGCAGCGCGGCGATCTCGACATCGAGGCGATCGATCTGGAAGGCGACCGAGCGCGGATTATAAGGATCGAGCATCACGAGATCGAGCACGGGCGCGAGCGCGGGGCCGAGCAGATAGCGGGAGCGGTACGTGATCTGCGAATCGGTCAGGTCGAGAAGAGCGTCGAGGCAATCGCCCGGCGCGGACGAGTCGGCAAAATGGCGGGCAAAGCGGCAGGTCGCGATGCCACGCTCCAGCCGCCGCCCGATATCGAGGAAGCGCCAGCCCGCACCCCGCACCATGTTCTCCTGGCTCAGGCCCGAGAAGGCGGCGAGCGTCTTCAGGGCGGTGTCCGCCGTTTCATAGGCATCGCCCTCGCTGGGCTTGTCGCCGTTGAGCGTCAGCTGCCGCTGCAGGTCGCCGAAGAGGCGCCAGGCGTCGATCGACAGGCGTTCGCGAATGACCGACGCCGTACGCCGCGCTTCGCGGACGGAGGAAAGGGCGGAGCCATATTGGTCAAGGCTGTGCAGCGCGTCAGAGGCCTGGGAGGCGGTGGAATGCTCCTTGCCCGTCGGGGCGGCGCCCCAGGCGATCAGCAGGTTGGCGAGGCGGCGCAGCGTCTCCGCCCGCTCGGGCGTGGCATCGTCGGCGTCGATCAGTCGGCCGAGCAATGCGCGCACCAGCCGCAAGGTCGCCTCGGTCCGCTCGAGATAGCGTCCGAGCCAGAACAGGTTGTCGGCCGCGCGGCTCGGCATGGTGCCGATGATGCGGCGGATGCTGATGCGGTCGGCGCTTGGCAGCAGCGTCACCTGCTCGACGGGCGTGTCGGACGTGATCCAGACATCGCTGGAGCGCACGCCATTGCCAAGCGTGACGGCGCGTGCGTCGACATCCTCGGAGATGCGGCAGAAGCCACCCGGCATCACCTTCCAGCCGTCGGGCGTCGCAGCCGCGAAGACGCGCAGCGTCATCGGGTGCGGCTGCAGCCGGCCGCCCTGGAAGACCGGCATGGTCGAGAGGCGCACGATCTCCTGCCCGACATAGTCGAGCCCGCGTGCCTCGATCCGCGCCTGCAACGCCGAGCGCGCTTCAGGCGAAAACTCGCCGGGCAGGATCGTGTTGCCATTGAGGCCATCGATCGAGGCGCGGAAGGCCGACGAGATGCTCATCTCATCGAGCCGGTCGATCACCTCGGATCGCGCGCGCTGCTGCCCGCACCACCAGGTCGCGATATGCGGCAGGATCAGTTCGTCGCCGAGGATATGTTCGGCGAGGGCCGGGAGGAAGCCCATGAGGGCTCGCGCTTCGACGACGCCCGAGCCGAGCCCATTGGCGATCTGGACATTGCCTTGCCGCACCGCCTGGACGAGACCGGCGACGCCGAGCGCGGAGGCTGAGTTGAGCTCGAGCGGGTCGGAGAAATCGCCGTCGATCCGCCGCCAGATCACGTCGGCACGCTTCAAGCCCGCGATGGTGCGGACATGGACGCGTCCGTCGCGCATCAGGAGGTCGCCGCCTTCGACCAGCAGGAAGCCGAGATAGCGTGCGAGATAGGCGTGCTCGAAATAGCTTTCGTTGAGCGCGCCCGGTGTCAGCAGGCAGATCCGCGGCTCGACCCGGCGCGAGCTTGCCGCGAGACCGGCCCGGAAACCCTGGAAGAACGAGGCCAATCGCTCGACATTCATGGTCCGGAACAGGTCCGGAAAGGCGCGGCCCAGGGCCAGCCGGTTCTCCAGCGCATAGCCCGCTCCGGACGGGGCCTGCGTACGGTCGCCGAGCACCCACCAGCGGCCATCCGGCCCGCGTCCGAGATCGGCGGCATAGAGCTGGAGCGTGCCGCCATTGGCCGTGCCCTGCAGCGGGCGCAGATAGTCCGGGCTGCCGGTTACGACCGCCGCGGGCAGCAGGCCCTTGGCGATCATCTCGCCGGGTCCATAGATGTCGCCAAGCAGGGAGGAGAGCAGCGTCGCACGCTGCGCCACGCCGGCAGCGATGGTCTGCCATTCCGCGCCGGGGATGATGAGCGGGACATGGTTCAGCGGCCAGGAGCGCTCCCCGGCCAGCGGGTCGCTCGCATCGAGATCGCCATGCACGCGATAGGACACGCCGGTGTCGCGGACATGGCGATCCGCGAGCCCGAAGCGATGGCCGAGTTCATCCTGGGAGAGCCCGCTCCACTCGGCGAGAAACGGTTCCCAATGCGGACGTACACTGCCATCGGGCGCCATGAACTCGTCATAGGCTCCGGGCAAGGGGCGATAATCGGCCAGCAGCGCATTGCGCCGCTCCGCTCGGAGACGTGTCGACGGCGATCGGCCCTGCAAAGCCATGGCCTTGGTTAGAGTCCTGCTGGACGGCGCAGATCGAGGGTCATCGGAAATTCCGGGCTGCGCTCTTCCACCGGAATCACCAGCGCGCCGGGACTATGACCGATGGATTCGAAACGGGCGAGGCGGCGTGCCTCGGCCTCGTAGGAATTCACCGGCGGTGTCTCATAATTGCGCCCACCGGGATGGGCGACATGGTAGACGCAGCCGCCGAGCGACCGGCCGACCCAGCTATCGACGATGTCGAAGGTCAGCGGCGCATGCACGGGAATTGTCGGGTGCAGCCCTGAGGCCGGCTGCCAGGCCTTGAAGCGCAGGCCTGCGATCGCCTCGCTGGAGCCCGCGACCGGGGTCATCGGCAGGCGCCGTCCGTTGCAGGTGATGACGTGGCGACCGGGAACGAGCCCGCTTGCCTTGACCTGCAGCCGCTCCACCGAGGAATCGACATAGCGCACGGTGCCGCCGATCGCTCCCTGCTCGCCCATGACGTGCCAGGGTTCGAGGGCCTGGCGCAGCTCGAGCTCGACACCGCCATGGTTGACCTTGCCGTAGAACGGGAAGCGGAACTCCTGCTGTGCTTCGAACCAGACCGGGTCGAACGGATAGCCGGCATGTGCGAGATCGGCGAGCACCTCGCGGAAATCCTGCCAGATCATCTCCGGCAGCATGAAGCGGTCATGCAGGCTCGTGCCCCAGCGCACCAGCTTGCCCTGCTGCGGCTCGCGCCAGAACCAGGCGATCAGCGCGCGCACCAGAAGCTGTTGCGCCAGTGACATGCGCGCATCCGGCGGCATCTCGAAGGAGCGGAACTCGATCAGGCCCAGCCGGCCTGTCGGCCCGTCCGGCGAATAGAGCTTGTCGATGCAGATCTCGGTGCGGTGGGTGTTTCCGGAAACATCGACCAGCAGGTTGCGGAACAGCCGGTCGACGAGCCAGAGCGGAATCGGCTTCTCACCCGGCTTCGGCACCGCCGCAAGGGCGATTTCGAGCTCGTAGAGCTGGTCGTGCCGGGCTTCGTCGATGCGTGGCGCCTGGCTGGTCGGCCCGATGAACAGGCCGGAGAACAGGAAGGAGAGGGAGGGGTGTCGCTGCCAGTAGAGGATGATGCTCTTCAGCAGATGGGGGCGGCGCAGGAAGGGGCTGTCGGACGGCGTGACACCGCCGAGCACGACATGGTTGCCACCGCCCGTTCCGGTATGGCGGCCGTCCACCATGAATTTCTCGGCGCAGAGCCTGGCCTGACGCGCCTCCTCATAGACGCCACGCGTGATCTCGACCGCATCGCGCCAGCTCTTTGCAGGATGAATATTGACCTCGATCACGCCGGGGTCGGGCGTCACCTTGATGACATTGAGGCGCGGGTCGGAGGGCGGAGCATAACCCTCGATATGGACGGCGATCCCGGTCTGCTCGGCCACGGCCTCGACGCTGGCGATCAGGTCGAGATAGTCCTCCAGGCGCTCGACGGGGGGCAGGAACACGCAGAGCACATTGTCCCTGACTTCGAGACTCAGCGCGGTGCGCACATGCTCGCGCCCGATCTCCTGCTCGACGCGATCCTGGGCCGCGGCGCCTGCGGGGGCCTCGCCCGGGATCGAGAATTGGGCATGCCGGTGCACCGTGGGCGCGGGCTCCGCCGCGCGCGCCGCAGGCGCGCTGCCGGGCGAGGGCAGGGGGCCGCGCGCCTCCATCGGATCCTGCGGGTGGATATGCGGGTATTCCTCCTCCGGCACGGCTGGCAGCGAGCCGAGCGGCAGACGATAGCCGACCGGTGAATCGCCCGGGACCAGGAAGAGCTTGCCGCGTCTCAGCGTCCATTTCTCGGAGCGCCAGCGCCGGTCGCCTGCCTGGCTCTGCCAGCGCTGCACCGGGATGACATAGCCGCGCGGATTGCCGAGGCCGAGCTGGAAGACACGGGCCATGCGGGCGCGTTCCTCCGGATCGGCGAGGCGCGGGTCGAGCGGGTCGACATTGTCTGGAAGCTGCGCCTCCTTGAGCRGCCAGTGGCCGGTATCCTCATAGGCGGGCAGGACATGGTCGGCACCGACGCCCAGTTTCTCCGCAAGGCCCGATGCGAGCGTCTCGGCATCGCGGGTCGAGGTTGCCGCTTCCAGTTCACGGTCGCCGCCGGTTACGGCGCCGGGCTCGCGCGCGATCAATGCGGCATTGCGCCAGATCGGCTCGCCGTCCTCGCGCCAATAGAGCGCGAAGGCCCAGCGCGGCAGGCTTTCGCCCGGATACCATTTGCCCTGGCCGTAATGCAGCATGCCGCCCGGCGCGAAGCGGCTGCGCAGCCGGCGGATCAGTTCGTCTGCGCGCCGGCGCTTGGTCGGGCCGACCGCGGCGGTGTTCCACTCCGCGCCCTCCTGATCATCGGTCGCGACGAAGGTCGGCTCGCCGCCCATCGTCAGGCGCACATCCTGCGCTGCGAGATCGCCATCGACCCTCTCTCCCAACGCATCGAGGCGGTGCCACGACTGGTCGGAAAAGGGCAGGGTGATGCGCGGCACTTCATGCACGCGCTCGACGCTCATCGCGAAGTCGAAGGTCGTCTCGGCATAGCTGGCAACGCCGCTCACCGGCGCGGCCGAGCGAAAATGCGGTGTCGCCGCGAGGGGCAGATGGCCTTCGCCGGTCAGCAGCCCCGATGTCGGATCGAGCCCGATCCAGCCCGCGCCGGGAATATAGACCTCGGCCCAGGCGTGGAGATCGGTAAAATCCTTGTCGGTCCCGCGCGGCCCCTCGAGCGGATCGATATCCGCCTTCATCTGGATCAGGTAACCGGAGACGAAGCGGGCGGCGAGCCCGAGCTGGCGCAGGATCTGGACGAGAAGCCAGCTCGTATCGCGGCACGAACCCGACTTGATCTGGAGCGTGTGCTCGGGCTCCTGCACACCGGGCTCCATGCGGATGCCATAGGCGATCATGCCTTGCAGGCGGGCATTGAGATCAACGACGAAGTTCACGGTGTTGACCGGCTCGCGCGGAACCCTGGCGAGGAGGTCGATCAGCAGCGGCCCGGCCGGTTCGGTGACGAGATAGGGAGCAAGTTCCGCCTGGAGTTCCTCGGGATAGACGAAGGGGAAGACCTCCGCGTTGGTCTCGACGAAGAAGTCGAAGGGATTGATGATCGAAAGCTCGGTGACGAGATCGACTTCGATGCGGAATTCGCTCACCGGTTCGGGAAAGACATAGCGGGCGAGCCAGTTGCCGCTCGGATCCTGCTGCCAGTTCACGAAGTGCTGCGCTGGCGAGACCTTGAGCGCGTAGCTGTTGACCGCTGCGCGGCAATGCGGAGCGGGCCTCAGCCGGATGATCTGCGGGCCGAGCACGACAGGGCGATCGTAGCGGTAATGGGTGACGTGGTTCAGCGCGGCGATGATGGCCAAGGGCGACACCTGCTCGGTCGGGCGTGCCCGCGGCACGGCTCTCCCTGAGGATAGCCCCAGCTTCGATTGCTCGCAAAGCTGTCGCTGCGCAAGAATGCGTCGGTCTATCAATTCGTTGCGCAAGAAGAGTGCAGGCTTGTGAACAGTGCGCTGTGCAATTTCCGAGCCGCTGGACATCGGGCTCGTTCTGGCCACAGATAGCGCCCAAGCGGCGGCGAAACGGCCGCCCTATGAACCAATGGGGATAGTCCATGCGTCACGTTGCGAAATTGATGGTTGCCTCCGCCTTTACGGCGTTGATGGCGACGACAGCCATGGCCCAGACGCCGAAGGATACGGTGGTCATGGCCAAGCAGATCGACGACATCATTACGCTCGATCCGGCCGAAGCCTTCGAATTCTCCGGCGTCGAAGTCGGCGCCAATGTCTATGACAAGCTGATCGGCGTCGATCTCGCCAAGAACAACGACCTCGTCGGCGAGCTTGCCGAGAAATGGACCGTCAGCGAGGACAATCTCACCTACACGTTCAAGCTCCGCCCGGGCGTCAAGTTCCATTCGGGCAACGCGCTGACCGCAGCTGACGTGGTCTATTCCTTCCAGCGCGCTGTCACGCTTAACAAGTCGCCGGGCTTCATCCTCACCCAATTCGGCCTCACCAAGGAGAATGTCCTCGAGAAGGTGAAGGCCACCGATGACAACACCGTCGTCGTCACCGTTTCCAAGCCCTTCGCCCCGACCTTCTTCCTGAACTGCCTGACCTCCGGCGTGGCTTCGATCGTCGATTCCAAGCTGGTCAAGGCGAACGAGAAGGACGGCGATTTCGGCAATGCCTGGCTCAAGCTGAACTCGGCCGGTTCCGGTGCCTACAAGGTCCGCGCCTATCGTCCCAACGAGCAGTATGCGCTCGATGCCAACGAGACCTGGTACAAGGGTGCGCCGAAGAACAAGCGCGTGATCGTACGCCATGTCGCCGAGCCGGCCTCGCAGCGTTTGCTGCTCGAGAAGGGCGACATCGACATGGCCCGCAACCTCTCCAAGGACCAGCTCGCCGCTGTGAAGGAGAAGTCCGACATCCAGATCGTCCAGGGCGACAAGGGCTATATTCTCTATCTCGGCCTGAACCAGAAGAACGCCAACCTGAACAAGCCTGAGGTCCGCGAAGCGCTGAAATGGCTGGTCGACTACCAGTCGATCGAGCGCAACATCGTCGAGGGCACCTACAAGCACCACGAATCCTTCCTGCCGAAGGGCTTCCTGGGAGCCATTGACGAGAAGCCTTACAAGTTCGATCCCGCCAAGGCCAAGGAGTTGCTCGCCAAGGCCGGTCTGCCGAATGGCTTCACCGTCACCATGGACGTTCGCTCGGTCGCTCCGATCACCGATATCGCGCAGGCGATCCAGTCGAGCTGGGGCCAGGCCGGCATCAAGCTCGAGCTGATCCCGGGCGACGGCAAGCAGACGCTGACCAAGTATCGCGCCCGCACCCACGACATCTATATCGGCCAGTGGGGTCCGGATTATCTCGATCCGCATACCAATGCCGAGACCTTCGCCATCAACGAGAACAATGGCGAAGATGCGAAGTCGAAGACGCTGGCCTGGCGCAATGCCTGGGATATCCCGGACATGACGAAGGTCGCCCAGGCCGCCGTGCTCGAGACCGATGCGGCCAAGCGCAAGGCGACCTATGAAGTCCTGCAGCGCGAGCACCAGAAGGTTTCGCCCTTCGTGATCATGTACCAGCAGGTCGAGGTCACGGCCGAGCGCAAGAACGTCAAGGGTTGGGTGATCGGACCGAGCTCCGACACCAACTTCTACTGGCCGATCTCCAAGAACTGAGACACGTCTTCTGACGGAACCCGCCGCGGCTAAATGGCTGCGGCGGGCTTATTTCTATTCTTTTCTGTTGAGCGCCACGGGCGAGGGGATTGCATTCCCGCGCGCCGTGGCTTCCGGAAGCGCCCTTCTTCGGGCTTTTGTACAGTGGTTGGTTGCATGGCGTCATCGCGCGAGACATGGGCGGGCAAATCGGGTCGCTGGGGCAAGATTGCCGGGCGAGAGTTCAGCACGGTCGCCATCACGATGTTCGGGCTTCTGCTCGTCACCTTCCTGATCGCGCGCGTGATGCCGATCGACCCGGTGCTCGCCGTGGTCGGTGATCGCGCTCCCGCCGATGTCTACGACAAGGCGCGGCTGGACCTCGGCCTCGACAAGCCGCTCTGGCAGCAATTCGGTATTTATATCGGCAAGGTCTTCACCGGCGATCTCGGGCGCTCCGTACTGACCTCGAACACCGTGGTCGACGACATCAAGACCGTCTTCCCGGCGACGCTCGAGCTGGCGACGCTGGGCACGCTGATCGGCATCATGCTCGGCGTGCCGCTTGGCATCGTCGCTGCCGTCCACCAGGGCCGCTGGCCCGACCAGATCGCCCGCGTCATCGGCTTGATCGGCTATTCGATCCCGGTCTTCTGGCTTGGCCTCATGGGTCTTCTGCTGTTCTACGCCAAGCTCGGATGGGTCAGCGGACCCGGGCGTATTTCGGTGGCGTATCAGGATTTCGTGACGCCGATCACCGGCGTGATCATGCTCGATGCCGCCATGCAAGGTGAGTGGGATGCGTTCTGGGACGCTTTCTCCCATCTGATCCTGCCGGCCTCCGTCCTGGGCCTGCTGAGCGTCGCCTATATCAGCCGCATGACGCGCAGCTTCATGATCAACGAGCTGCAGCAGCAATATGTCATCGCCGCCCGGGTCAAGGGCGTGTCGGAGTGGCAGGTCATCTGGGGCCATGCCCTGCGCAACGCCGTCGTGCCGCTCGTGACGGTGATCGCACTCTCCTACATGCACCTGCTCGAAGGTTCGGTGCTGACCGAGACCATCTTCGCCTGGCCCGGCCTCGGTCGTTACATCACCAATTCCCTTCTCAATGCCGACATGAACGCCGTGCTCGGCGGCACGCTGGTGGTTGGCGCGGTCTTCATCGGTGTCAATCTGTTCTCCGACATCATTGGCCGCCTGGCCGATCCGCGGGCGCGCTGAGGACATGGCCATGACCGAACAGACTTCGTCCGGCTGGGCCGCCTGGCTCATCACCGATTCCCCCGCGTCGCGCCGTCAGGCACGGCTTGGCCAGTATTACCGGCAATGGCTCGCGTTCCGGCGCAACCCCGCAGCCGTCATCGGGCTGACCATCGTCCTGCTGCTGCTACTTGCTGCAGCCTTCGCGCCGCTGCTCGCGCCCTATGATCCGCTGGCGCAGGCCCTCGACAAGCGCCTGCTGCCGCCGTCGGCAACGAACTGGTTCGGCACGGATTCACTCGGCCGGGATATCTTCAGCCGGGTCGTCTACGGCTCGCGCGTCACGCTTGTCATCGTGCTGCTCGTCGTCATCACCGTGGGGCCGATCGGCCTCCTGATCGGCGCTGCTGCAGGTTATCTCGGCGGCTGGGTCGATCGCGTCCTGATGCGCATCACCGACGTCTTCCTGGCTTTCCCGCGCCTGGTGCTCGCGCTCGCTTTCGTTGCGGCACTCGGCCCCGGACTTGAAAATGCGGTCATCGCGATCGCGTTCACGGCCTGGCCGCCTTATGCGCGCGTCGCCCGCGCCGAGACACTGATCATCCGCAACCAGGACTACATCTCCGCGGTCCGGCTGCAGGGGGCGTCGCAATGGCGGATCGTACTCAGGCATGTCGTGCCGATGTGCCTGCCATCCCTGATCGTGCGGTCCACGCTCGACATGGCCGGCATCATCCTGACCGCTGCCGGGCTCGGCTTCCTCGGCCTTGGCGCGCAGCCGCCGATCCCGGAATGGGGCGCGATGATCTCAGCCGGCCGCGAGCAGATCTTCGACCAGTGGTGGGTCGCGACCTTCCCCGGCCTAGCCATCTGCGTTGTCGCGCTCGGCTTCAATCTGCTGGGCGATGGCCTGCGCGACGTCATGGATGCGAGGTGAGATGATGCGCGCACCAGATAGCCCGATCGAACAGCCGCTGCTCGAACTCGACAATCTGCGGGTCAATTTCCACACCGCGACCGGCATTGTCCGCGCCGTGCGCGGGCTTTCCTTCACGCTCGGCCGCGAACGGCTCGGCATTGTSGGCGAGTCCGGCTCCGGCAAGTCGATGACCGGCCGCGCCATTCTCGACCTCATCCCCCATCCCGGCGAGGTTCAGGCCGACAAGCTCGTCTATCGCGGGCAGAACCTGCTGACGATGGACAAGGGCGCGCGCCGCAAGCTGCGCGGCCGCCATATCTCGATGGTGATGCAGGACCCGAAATTCTCGCTCAATCCGGTGAAGACCGTGGGCGAGCAGATCGCCGAAGCCTATCGCGTCCATCACAAGGCGAGTTCGCGTGAGGCCAGGGAACGCAGCCTCACCATGCTGGAAGCGGTCCAGATCCGCGAGCCGGCACGCGTCTACGATCTCTACCCGCACGAAGTCTCGGGCGGCATGGGGCAGCGCGTGATGATCGCSATGATGCTGATCGCCGAACCCGACATCCTGATCGCCGACGAGCCCACGTCGGCCCTCGACGTCACCGTGCAGTTGCAGGTGCTGAAGATCCTCGACGACCTCGTCACCAGCCGCGGCATGGGGCTGATCTTCATCAGCCACGACCTGCATCTCGTGCAGTCCTTCTGCGACCGCGTCATCGTCATGTACGGCGGCAAGGCGATGGAGACGCTGCCGGCCGCCGAACTTGCCGACGAGAGCGCACGCGCCCATCGCCATCCCTATACGCTCGGCCTGCTCGACTGCCTGCCGGATCTCGATCATCGCAAGGACAAGCTCGCCACCCTGAAACGTGACCCGGCATGGCTGGCATGAACATGAACCCCGCCATCATTGTCGAGAAGCTGAACGTCTCCTTCGGCGATTCCCATGTCGTGAAGGACCTCTCCTTCTCGGTTGCATCCGGCGAGAGCTACGGCATCGTCGGTGAATCCGGCTCGGGCAAGTCGACCGTGCTGCGTGTCCTCGCCGGCCTGAACCGCGAATGGAGTGGTGACGTCACGATCCTGGGCAGCAAGCAGCCCAAGGTTCGCGACAAGGCCTTCTATCGCGCCGTGCAGATGGTCTTCCAGGACCCTTATGGCAGCCTCCACCCGAAGAAGACGGTCGACGATACGCTGGCCGAGCCACTGGCCATTCACGGCATCGACGATGCCGAGGCGCGCATCGAACGCGCCATGAAGGATGTCGGGCTGCCGAATTCGTTCCGTTTCCGCTTCCCGCACCAGCTCTCCGGTGGCCAGCGCCAGCGCGTGGCGATTGCGCGCGCACTGGTGCTCGAACCGAAGATCCTGCTGCTCGACGAGCCGACTTCAGCGCTCGACGTCTCGATCCAGGCAGAGGTGCTGAACCTGCTCCAGGCGCTGCGCAAGGAGCGCAATCTGACCTATATCCTGGTCAGCCACGATCTCGCGGTCGTTGCTCATATGTGCGAGCGGCTGCTGGTCATGCAGTTCGGCCGTGGCGTCGA
This sequence comes from Allobosea sp. 05T422_2, assembly GCF_056396265.1. NCBI lineage: Bacteria > Pseudomonadati > Pseudomonadota > Alphaproteobacteria > Hyphomicrobiales > Alloboseaceae > Allobosea > Allobosea sp. 05T422_2. The sequence goes on from NZ_JBFTLD010000035.1 coordinate 19,293, forward strand.
GGAGATGACGGCCGAGACGCTGGCGGCGCGCTCGCCGCAGACGACCTATGCCCAGCAATTGCTGATCGCGAGCGAAGGCTTCCGCCGCCAGACCGCCTGAGCGGCAGGGCGGTTGCGCGTCCTGCCTGCTTGGGTGGAGCGCCAAAACCGTCTAACTCTCGTCGCAGCGATCGGCTAGCTTGGCCCGTATTCGCTGCTGCGGAGTGTGTATGCCCATGGATGCCGTCGCCGATCATGTCGTAAAGCTCGAAGCTGCGCCGGAGCGCACTCCGGTCCCGCCCTTCGATCTCGTGATCTTCGGTGCCAGCGGCGATCTGGCCCTGCGCAAACTCTTTCCGGCGCTGGCCCAGCGCAATCAGGAAGGCGTTCTGCCGGAGGAAAGCCGCATCCTGGCGATGGTGCGCAAGAGCGAGGATGTCGCCGGACTGCCCGGCGAGATCAGCCGGAAGCTCACCGAGGAGGGGCTTTCCGCCGCCAGGATCGAGACATTCCTGCGCAGGCTCTCCGTGGTCCAGGTCGATGCGCTGAAGCCGGAGACCTATGCCGGCCTGCGGCAGGAGCTCGGCGATTCGGAGCGTGTGCGCTCCTTCTATCTCTCGACGCCGCCCGATCTTTTCATCCCGATCTGCKAGAACCTCGCCAGTGCCGGCATCCTGACGCCGACCTCGCGCGTCATTCTCGAAAAGCCCCTGGGGCGGGATCTCGCCTCCGCCCGCGAGATCAACGACGCCGTGGCAAGGATCCTTCCGGAAAGCCGCACCTACCGGATCGATCATTATCTCGGCAAGGAGACGGTCCAGAACCTTCTGGTACTGCGCTTCGCCAACACCCTGTTCGAACGCTCCTGGTCGAGTCGCGACATCGACAATGTCCAGATCACGGTTGCCGAGACGGTCGGCCTCGAGTCGCGCGCCGGCTATTACGACAAGGCCGGACACCTGCGTGACATGGTGCAGAACCACGTGCTGCAGCTGCTCTGCCTGTTTGCGATCGAGCCGCCGAACCTGCTGGAAGCCGATGCCGTCCGCGACGAGAAGGTCAGGGTTCTGAAGGCTCTCAAGCCGATCGTCGGCCCCGATGTGCTGCGGGCGACCGTGCGCGGGCAATATGGCCAGGGCGTCAGCGGTGGCGCTCGCGTCCATGGTTATGCCGAGGAACTCGGCCATGCCAGCAACACCGAAACCTTCGTCGCGATCCGCTGCGAACTCGAAACCTGGCGCTGGGCCGGCGTCCCGATCTATCTGCGCACCGGAAAGCGCATGGCGCAGCGCTATTCCGAGATCGCCGTCACCTTCAAGCCGGTGCCGCACTCGATCTTCGGAAGCGCTGCCGATTGTGGGCGGCTCGATGCCAATCGCCTGATCATCCGCCTGCAGCCCAATGATGGCGTGCAGATGCAGCTGATGATGAAGGTGCCAGGCTCCGGCAAGCTCAAGATCGTCCCGCGCCAGCTCGATCTGCGCTACGACACCGCCTTCGGCGTGCGCTCACCTGACGCCTATGAGCGGCTGCTCACCGATGTGATCCGCGGCGACCAGACCCTGTTCATGCGCCGTGACGAGGTCGAGCAGGCCTGGGCCTGGATCGATCCGATCATTGCCGGCTGGCAGGAGTACTATCCGCAGCCGCATCGCTATGCCGCCGGCTCCTGGGGGCCGTCTCAGGCGATCGGTCTGATCGAGCGCGAAGGGCGATCCTGGGCCGACCCGGAACTGATGGAATGAGCGCGGTGGGGCCGCTCTCCTGGCATCGTTTCGAGACGTTGGCCGGCGCATCGGAAGCGCTGGCCGAAGCTGTCGCAGTGCGCCTGCGTGCCGCCATAGCCGCCCGCGGGGGCGCGTTGCTCGCGGTCCCCGGCGGTACTACGCCGGCACGTTTTCTTGCGGCACTCGGCGCGCACGACCTCGCCTGGGACAGGGTTACCCTGATGCCGACCGACGAGCGCTTCGTCGCGCCGGACGATGCCGCCTCGAACGAGCGCATGATCCGGGACGCCTTCTCCCCTTTGCGTGACGAACGGGCCAGCTTCGTGTCCTTCCACAATGCCGGCGACGATCTCGCCGCGGCAGCGCGTAGCCTCGATGCCGTGCTCTCGCGCCTGCCTGCGATTGACATCCTGGTCAGTGGCATGGGCGCCGATGGGCACATCGCCTCGCTCTTTCCAGGCGACGCTGCAGCTACGCGCAGCGACGACGCAATCCACGCAGTCGCAGCCCGTCCGCCCGGCCTGCCACCTCGCATCTCACTCTCGGCCGCGCGAATCGCGAAGGCAGGTTGGGCAACCCTGCTCATTGCCGGCAAGGAGAAGGAAACGACGCTGGCGACGGCTCAGGCCCTTCCGGCGGCCTATCCGGTCGGCATCCTGCTGCGACGGCCGCAGGGGCTCGACGTTTACTGGGCCAGGGCTTAAGCGAAGGTGCTCAGCGAGGAGATCGAGCCAATGTCAGGCGAACCCGAAATTGCACGCCTCAAGGCCTGTGGCGTTGTCCCGGTCGTCGTGATCGACGAGGCCGAGGTCGCGGTCCCGCTGGCCCGGGCGCTGMTTGCGGGTGGCATCGACGTGATCGAGGTCACGCTGCGCCGCCCTGCTGCACTGGCCGCGCTCGAGAGGATCGCCCACGAGGTGCCGGAAATCCTTTCGGTTGCCGGTACGGTCGTGACGCCCTTGCAGGTCGCAGAGGTCAAGCGGGTGGGCGCGCAGGCTGTGGTCAGCCCAGGCTTCAGCGAGGCGGTGGACGAGGCGATGCGCGCGGCGGGGCTGCCCTGGCTGCCTGGCGTGGCGACGGCGTCCGACTGCATGCGCGCGGTCTCGGCCGGACGGATCACCTGCAAGTTCTTCCCGGCAGAGCAGGCGGGCGGCACGCCGGCGCTGAAGGCGTTGTCCGGACCCTTCCCGCAGCTGAAGTTCTGCCCGACCGGCGGTGTCAGCCTCGCCAATCTCGCCGATTACCTTGCCCTGCCGCAGGTGATCTGCGTCGGAGGATCCTGGCTCGTGCCGGCGGATGCGGTTGCGAAACGCGACTGGGCGCGTGTGACTGAGCTTGCCAGGGAAGCGCGGGAAGCCGTGAAGGCGATCCGCGGCTAAGCGTCATCCCTGATGTTGAAGACGGCTGCCTCCAGCCCGGACTTTCCGGCATGAAGCGCCGCAGAGCAGACCGGGCTGTCGAGGTGGGCGAAGATTGATCCACCCACGACATGCTGGCAGGCGTCCTCGGCCGTCCTTGCGGTGAAGTGCGGATCCACCCTGTCGGCTGCCGCCAGGGGCGATCCATAGGTCGTGATGTAGGTCGCCTGCCCCGGAGCTATATGCACCGGCGTCACAGACAGCGCTTCCGCCGTGATGCTTCCGAGATAAGCCGTGTCATTGGCGAGATCGAGCACCGAACAGATGCGTGGCGTATCATGCGCATCGAACTCCCGGTCGAGGCCGGAAAGCACCCCGATCAGCGCATCTCTTACCGTGTGACCCGCCCGCAACCGCTCGAAAATGGGTCGGGTTTGGGTGCCATTGCTCGCGACGACGTAGCGCTCGGTCCAGAGTAGACTTTCATAGGCGATGTAGGGGCTCTCCGATGCCGCGTCGGCGCTGTTCGCACGCGGCACGATCCGGATCGCGTTGCCAGAGCGCTCTGCAACTCTGTTCGGAAACGATCTGCTCGAAACGCGGTATGCCGAAACCAAGTCTCCGAGAGGCGTTCTGCCGACTGCAATGATGCGGCCGACATAGCGTGAAACGCCCTCCGTCATGCCGGCAGYCTGTCCACCACCAGCTCTGCGATCGCGAGCGAGGACGTCAGCCCGGGGCTCTCGATCCCGAGCAGGTTGACCAGTCCGGGTACGCCATGGATGGCCGGTCCGTCGATGCGGAAATCAGGCATCGGCTCCGTCGGTCCGTGCAGCTTCGGCCGGATACCGGCATAATCCGCGACCAGCGCCCCGTCCTGCAGACCGGGCCAGTAGGTTCGGATCGCCGCGTAGAATCGCTCGGCCCGGGCCGGGTCGACGACCAGATCCTGGTCGTCATCCACCCATTCGACATCCGGGCCGAACTTGACCCGCCCGGCCATGTCGATCGTGGCATGGATGCCGAGCCCGGCTGCTTCAGGGATCGGGTAGACCAGATGCGAGAAGGGCTGCTTCCCCAGCAGTGCGAAGTAGTTGCCCTTGGCGAAAGACTGCTTTGGCACATAGGCGGCAGGAAAGCCGTCGAGCCTGCCGAGAAGGCGGGGCGCGCCGTGGCCGGCCGAATTGACGATGCTGCGGACCGAATAGGTTGCGGGATCGTCGCCGCCGAAATCGACGCTGAACGCCTCGCCCTCGCGGCGCCAGCCGGTGATGGGCGTATTCAGGGCCAGCGAGCCGCCTGCAGCTTCGCACTCTCCAAGCAGAGAGAGCATGAAGGCGTGGCTGTCGACCACGCCGGTCTCTGGCGAGAACAGCGCGATCTCGCAGGCGACCTCGGGCTCGTGCGCCCGCGCTTCGGCGGTGTCGAGATAGCGCAGCGAGTCCACGCCCGAGGCTTTCGCGCGCGCCGCGATCGTTTCCAGTGCCGGGCGCTGGCCCGAAGCTGTCGCGACGATCAGCTTGCCGCAGGCTTTGTGCGGCAGGCCGCGCTCGCCGAGATAGCGATAAAGCTGCTTACGGCCCTCGACGCAGACCTGCGCCTTGAGCGAGCCGGGCGGGTAGTAGATCCCGGCATGGATGACCTCGCTGTTGCGCGCGGAGGTCTGAGTGCCAATGCCGTCGGCGGCCTCGGCGATCACGACCTCGCGTCCGGCGAGCGCAAGCGCGCGCGCCGTTGCGAGGCCGACGACGCCGGCCCCGATGACGAGGCAATCGATATCGGCCATCGTGATCCTGCGATCAGGCTGCGCGCGGCGGCATGGCGATCTCGACGAGGCTCGCCCAATAGGTCACCCCGACCGGGATCGCCGCATCGTTGAACTCATAGGCCGGGTGGTGCAGGCCAGCCGAGTCACCATTGCCCATGAAGATATATGCGCCGGGGCGCTCCTCGAGCATGAAGGAGAAATCCTCCGACCCCATGACCGGCGGGATCTCGGTGTCGATCGCGTCCTTGCCGAAAACGTTCCGCGTGGCGCTGGTCACGAAATCCGTCTGCCCGGCGTGATTGAAGGTCACCGGGTAGCCGCGGTCGTAGTCGACGTCGCATTTGAGATCGAACGCCTTCGCCAGCCCGTCGGCGATCTCGAGGATGCGCTTCTGGGCGAGGTCGCGCATGGCAGGCGTCAGCGTCCGGACCGAGCCCTTGATCTCGACGGTCTGCGGAATGACGTTGAACGCTTCGCCGGCATTGATCGCTGTCGCCGAGACCACGACAGAATCGAGCGGGTCGGCATTGCGCGAGGCGACAGTCTGCAGCGCGGTCACGAGCTGGCAGGCGGCAACCACCGGATCCTTGGTGTCGTGCGGCGCGGCGGCATGGCCACCCTTGCCCTCGATCTTGATCAGGAAGCGATCGGCAGCGGCCATCAGCGGGCCCTTGCGGATGCAGAATTGACCGATCGCCATGCCAGGCTTGTTGTGCAGCCCATAGACCTCCTGCACGCCGAAGCGCTCCATCAGGCCCTCATCGCACATCACCTTGGCCCCGCCGCCGCCTTCTTCTGCCGGCTGGAAGATCACGACCGCGGTGCCGTCGAAATCGCGGGTCTCGGCGAGATATTTCGCGGCGCCGAGCAGCATGGTGGTGTGGCCGTCATGACCGCAGGCATGCATCTTGCCGGGCACGGTCGAGCGGTGCTCGAGATTGGTTTCCTCGTGGATCGGCAAAGCATCCATGTCGGCACGCAGGCCGATTACCTTGCCGGAACCCTGGCGCTTGCCCTTGATCACGCCGACGACGCCGGTCTGGCCAATGCCTGTCACCACCTCGTCGACGCCCCAGGCCCTGAGCTTTTCGGCAACGATGCCCGCCGTGCGATGCACGTCGAAGAGCAGTTCGGGATGGCGGTGAAAATCGCGACGGATCGCGGTGAGCTCGGGCGTCAGCGCCGCGATGAGTTCGGACTTCGGCATCATGTCCTCGGGCAGAGAGGGAAGGTTGGCAGAAATCGGGTTGCCAAGTCATGCAAGCTAGCGCGGTCCGACCGGGTCTGTCCAAGCCGATTGCGGCATGAGGGGGCAGAAGCGGAGGAATGGCGTCGCGACCGCGTATGGTTGCAATCCTCGCATCATTCTGGATCGATGGCTGGTGTCGGCGGCAGATCGTTCTCGCGGTCGAGATGACTGCATGTGTCCGTGTCGCGGGCTTCCAGGAGAGCAGGATCTGTCATGGTGGAGTGGCTTTCAGCCTTCACGTTCTGCTCGCTGCTCAGCGCAGCCGCGGTGTTCGGCCTCCTGCTGCGGAGCCGGTTGCCCGAGGAGCACCTGACCGAAAGGAACATGGAAGCGCTGCGGCTGATCACGAGCCTCCTCGTTACCTTTGCGGCGCTTGTCCTCAGCCTGCAGCTGTCGAGCGTGAAGAGCGCGTTCGACATGGCGTACCGGGACAGGAACGCGGATGCCGGGCAACTGGCCCAGCTCGATCAGTGCCTGCGCAATTTCGGCCCGGGGGCTGAGAAGGCCCGCGAGAATCTCCGGAGCTATACCGCCGCGGTGATCGCGAGCACCTGGCCCGACGAGGAAAGGCCGACCGGCATTGCCTATCCTGATCCCAGCACCATGGGACGCCACGGGGAAAGCCCGACGCTCAGCGTGCTGGTCAATCAGATCGGCCTCGAGATCAATGGCCTCGCCCCTGTCGACGGGTTGCATGCGAACCTGGCTACGGAATGCCGTGCGAATTTCATGAGCCTGCAACAACGTCGTTGGGCGGTGATTGAAGATGCGAGGGACCCGGCGTCGCGGCTGTTCACGAACGTCCTGACGTTCTGGCTGATGCTGGTCTTCGTCAGCTTCGGCCTGCAGGTCCCCCGCAAGCTGCTGGCCGCCATCGTCCTGGCGATCGGTGTGGTTTCGATATCGAGCGTGATGTTCGTGATCGTTGACCTGAACTCGCCCTATGGCGGCCTGTTCGGCATCCCAAGCACATCGATGCGCAATGTGTTCGAGGCCATGAGCCGGTAGGCAGCTCACCTTCATTTCGTGCGAGTGTTGTCGTCGATGCCTTCGCTTGGGGGCGAGGCGACGAATGACGTAGGGCCAGATTGCTGTCCTTTTGCCGGGGATGCCGGCGCCTCTTGCTGCCGGCTGCATCAGTGGCCGCGCTGCAAGGAGGTATCTTCGATGACCCATGCTCGCGGCCGATGTTACGGGTTTTACTCATCGTTCCCTGACACTACCCGCGCCGCTCGGCGCCGAAATCGTGACAACCCTCTGATTCTATTGCGGTCATGCGGTGCGGGCACGACTGGCGTGTTTCTTGATCAGCATCGAGCGCTGCGCGGACTTGCTTCCCGCAGCAGGGAAGAAACGCTTATCGGGAGACAACAAGATGAAAAGACTCGCGGGCCTGACTCTCGGACTTACGCTTCTTGCGATTGGCTATGCCGGCGCGGAGGTCCAGAGCAGCAAATACTATGTGTCGCCGGAGCAACTCGACACGACCCGGTTCATGGCGCCGCCGCCATCAGCGGATACGACCCGGCGGGAGCTCGAGATCATGCTAAGCCTGCAGGAGAAGCGAACAGCCGAACAAGCCGAGCGGTCGGTCGCGGACCTTGAGCAGAGCGTCTTTCGCTTCGCCGACGTGATGGGACCCGAATTCACGGCCGAAAAACTGCCGAAAGCGGCGGCATTCTTCACGAAGGTCTACAAGACGGAGAGCGCCTTCAACAAGCAGGGCAAGGAAAAATGGGATCGCCAGCGGCCGCCGGTGGTGGACGCTCGTCTCAAGCCGGTCGCCAAATATGCGAACAGCGGCTCTTATCCGAGCGGTCACGCTGCATTCTCGTACCTCACCGCGATCGTGTTGGCCGATATCGTGCCGGAGAAGGGCGAGGCGATCTTCGGGCGTGCCGTCGAATTCGGCGAGAACCGGGTGATCGGCGGAGTGCACTACCCAAGCGACATCCAGGCGGGCCGGGAGATGGCCGCGATGATCGCGGTTCTCGCCTACCGGAACCCCGATTTCCAAAGGGATCTCGAAGGAGCGAAGTCCGAAATCCGCGGCGCCTTGCGACTGGCGCACTGATCCAGCTGTCATGGCAGGTCGGTCCCGTCGCGGGATCGACGCGGTGACGAATTCCCAAGGGGTGGCCGCCTGGACAGGGGGCTGCCCCTTGCGTTGCCATCGGCCTTTTGAGGTGCCGCGTTCAGAACGCCTGCCCGTCGATCTCATCCGGCTTGCCTCCCGTTTGCCATTCCGAAACGACCGCCGCTGCACCTTGGTGTAGCGGTCAGCGCCACGGACTTGCTGGAACGGTCCGGCATCGGAATGCACCGGAGATCTCGCGTGGAAACTTCCCTCTATCTGCCGGTCAAACACTTCCTCGAAGGCCTGGGCTATTCCGTGAAGGGTGAGGTCGGGCGCTGCGACCTTGTTGGTCTCAAAGGCGATGATCCGGCTGTCGTCGTGGTGGGAGAATTGAAGCTGACCTTCAATCTCGAACTCATCCTGCAGGGCGTGGACCGGATGAAGCTCGGTGACGAGATCTGGCTTGCAGCCCGGTTGTCGGCGCGGGGGAAGGGACGCGAGAGCGATTCCCGCTACCGCAATCTGTGCCKGCATCTCGGTTTCGGCCTTCTCGGGGTCGCTTTGTCCGGTCGCGTCGATATCCTCGTTTCCCCGGCCGCGCCGACGCCGCGCAAGGATGCCAAGCGGCGTTCGAAGCTCGTGGAGGAGCACAAGCGGCGTCGGGGAGACCCTGTCGCAGGCGGCGGTTCGCGCGCACCGATCATGACGGCCTACCGGCAGCAGGCGCTCGCTTGCGCTGCAGCCATGACGGCAGGCCCGCAGCGGCCGCGCGATCTCAAACAGTCATGCCCGGACGCACAGAAGATCCTGCACCGCAACGTCTATGGCTGGTTCGAGCGAGCCGATCGCGGCGTCTACGCCCTGACCGACGCCGGCCGCACGGCTCTGGCGAGATGGGTGGCAACGTCGGTTCCGGACCCCCTCGTACCTGGGCAGCACGGAGTCGTGCCTCCGGTGGCGGACACCAACGAGGGCCTCTCCGCCGCGGCCTGCTGATTGGCGCATCGCGCTTCCGCCCGCAGCCGGGGGATGGATCGGTCTAGCAGGCGCTCGCAGCGAGATAGATCTCGGCGATCCGTTCGATTCCGGCCTGGTCGGCGGTGTCGAAGCGGGAGGGGTGGGGGCTGTCGAGATCGATCACGCCGATCACCTCACCGTCGCGGAGCAGCGGCACGACCAGTTCCGAGCGCGAGGCTGCATCGCAGGCGATATGGCCGGGAAACGCATGGACGTCTTCCACCAGCATGGATTGCCGGCGAGCGACCGCCGCTCCGCAGACGCCGCGCCCGACGGGAATGCGGACACAGGCCGGCTTGCCCTGAAACGGCCCGAGCACGAGCTCGCCGTCCCGCATGATGTAGAATCCGGCCCAATTCAGATCCGGCATCATCTGGAACAGCAGTGCCGAGGTATTGGCCGCGTTGGCGATCGGGTCGCTTTCTCCCGCCAGCAGGCCCTCAAGCTGCGAGGTCAGCTCGCGATAGAACCCTGCCTTGTCGCTGCTCGCGATTGCTTGTGCCTGAAACATGGCTGCTMACCTCCGGCGCTCGCCCTTCGTTATGGCGCTCCCTAGCATCGCGCAGGGGCGACAGCGAGAGCGCAATGGTGCGTATCGATCCACTTGGCTACAAGGAACGCAGCGCCGGGGTTTCTCTCCCTGCATGATTCCTCGCCTTGATGAAGTGATGTCCACCATGTCCGAGATTCAACCCATTCGCGAAGCGGTCATCCCGGAGCTGCCGAACTATTATCGGGGCAAGGTCCGCGAGAATTACGATCTGCCGGACGGGCGCCGCATTCTGATCGCCACGGACCGCCTCAGCGCCTTCGATCGCGCTATCGCCTGCATTCCGTTCAAGGGGCAGGTGCTGACCCAGACAGCCCGGTTCTGGTTCGAGAAGACCGCGGATATCTGCCCGAACCATGTGCTGGAATATCCGGACCCCAACGTCGTCGTCGGCCAGAAGCTCGATATCCTTCCCGTCGAGATCGTGGTGCGCGGCTATCTCGCGGGCACGACCAGCACATCGGTGCTGACCATGTACAAGCAGGGCAGGCGGGAYCTCTACGGCATCCGTTTCCCGGATGGCCTGCGCGACAACGAAGCGCTTCCTCATGCCGTCATCACGCCGACCAGCAAGGCCTTCGACGGCGGCCATGACGAGCCGCTTTCCCCGGACGAGATCGTCGGCAGCAAGCTCCTGACCCAGGAACAGTGGGATACGGTGTCCGGCTATGCGCTGGCCCTGTTCGCCCGGGGGCAGGACATCGCGCGCGGACGTGGGCTCATCCTTGCCGATACCAAATACGAGTTCGGTACCGATCGGCAGGGCCGGATCATGCTGGCCGATGAGATCCATACCCCCGATAGCAGCCGCTACTGGTTCGCCGAGAGCTACCCGGCGCGCTTTGCGGCGGGAGAGCGGCCGGAGAGCTTTGACAAGGATTTCGTGCGCAACTGGGTCGCCGCACGCTGCGATCCCTACAACGAGCCGATCCCCGAGATCCCGGACGAGCTCATCGCGCAGACCTCGCAGGTCTATATCCGCGCCTTCGAGACCATTACGGGCCAGGCGTTTGAGGCCCCTGCCGGCCAGGAGCCGCCGGTGGATAGGATCCGCCGGAACCTGGCGCGCTATTTCTGAGGTCAGTTTGGGGCGCGCATGTCTCCAAGCATCGTCGGGATGAGCTCCGATACGGTCGGATGGATCGGAACAGYGCGCAGCAGCCTGTCATAGGGCGCGCCCGCATTCATTATGTCGAGGATCCCATGGATCGCCTCGTCGCCGCTCGTCCCGAGGATCGCAGCGCCGAGGATGCGGCGCGTCTCGGCATCGGCAATGACGCTCATGAAACCAAGCGTCTCGCCCTTCTCGATGGCGCGGCCGACGCGCGTCATCGGCCGGCGGCCAACCAGCAACGGCCGGCCGCTGGCGTGCGCCTGGGCAAGCGTCATGCCGACCCGCCCGAGCGGCGGATCGATGAAGAGCCCATAGGCCGGGATGCGGTCACTGACCTTGCGCGTCTCTCCATCGAGTAGATTGGCGGCGACGATCTCGAAATCATTATAGGCCGTGTGCGTGAAGGCGCCGCGGCCATTGCAGTCGCCGATTGCCCAGATGCCGGGGACATTGGTCGCCAGGCTGTCGTCGACCTCGATATAGCCTCGTGCATCCGTTGCGACCCCGGCCTTGTCGAGACCGAGATCGTCGGTGTTCGGGCGGCGCCCGACGGCAAGCAGGACATGTGACCCGATGATCTCGGGTGCGCCGGAAGTGCAATCCACGCCGACCGCGATGCCCTCCGGGTGGGGAGCGAATCGAATGCACTCCGCGCCGGTCCGGATCTCGATCCCTTCGGCGACAAGGATATCGCGGATCGCCTCCGAAACCTCTTCGTCCTCGCGGGACACGAGATGTGGACCCTTCTCGACAACAGTGACGGCTGCACCGAAGCGGCGGTGCATCTGAGCGAATTCGAGGCCGATATAGCTGCCGCCGATGACGACGAGATGCTTCGGCACCGTGTCGAGACCAAGGATCGAGGTGTTGGTCAGGTAGGAGATGTCGCCGATCCCGGGCATGTCCGGCACGACGGCGCGCCCGCCGACATTCAGGAAAATGCGGGGTGCGCTGATTACATCGTCGCCCACCCGCATCCGGTCGGCGCTCTCGAAGCGCGCATGCCCGGTGAGGACGGTGCAGCCCTTCATCCCGCGCAGCCAGGTCTCGATATTGCGGCGCGAATTGGCGGAGACGAGGGCGGCTCGCTCCTTGACCTTCGACATGTCGATGCGCGGCGGCGTATCCAGGATGACGCCGTACTCGGCGCCACGGCGCGCGAGATGCGCAGCATAGGCACTGGCGACCAGCGTCTTGGTCGGCATGCAGCCGGTGTTGACGCAGGTGCCGCCAAAGAGATGGCGTTCGACGATCGCAACCGACAGGCCGGCACCGGTCATCCGGCCTGCCAGTGAAGGTCCGGCCTGGCCGGCCCMGATGATGATGGCGTCGAAAGTCCGGTTCATCGCGCGGCCACCACGATCAGCCAGGCGGCGAGTAGCGCCACCACGTCCTCGATCAGCGCGGCAGGCCTGTCGCGACCGAAAGCTCCTGCGAGGCCCGCCCGGGCTGCGGCCCCGCCAAGCGTACCGGCGACGGCGCCAACCGCGCCCGCGATCGCGCCAAGCGCGAGCGATCCGGCCGCGGCGCCGATGGCCGCGCCGGACAGGGCGCCTGTCACGATGCGGCCGCCGAACTGCGTCGGGACCTTGCGGCTCGCCGTCGACGGCAACTTGTCGGTGATCAGTTCGCCGATGGCCAGCGCGGTCAGGATCCAGGGCGTCCAGGCATAGCCCAGGAAGGCCAGGGGGCTGGCACCGAGGTTGATCCAGCCGAGATGGGCGGCCCAACTGACGGCGGCCGGTGCCATCATGGTGCGCAGCCCGGCCACGACCCCGATGAGCACTGCGAGCAAGACGGCCATGGTCTTCCCTCGAACGGCAGGGTATCGCCGCCCAAGACAACGCTAGCTCATCGCGCAGGTCAACTCATCGTTGACCGGTCGGCTCCCTGGCGTAAGGTCAAGCATCAAACCCGGCGGCAACGAGGTTGCCTTACACCCCGTACTCCTTGCGCCACGCCGCGAAATCGTCGAGCGAGACGTTGGAGCCGCAGAGGATCAGGCCGACGCGCTCCCCGGGCTTGAACATCTCCTTGCGCGCCACGGCTGCGGCAACCACGCAGCCTGCCGCCGGCTCGATCAGCACCCTCCCGTTCTGCAGCACCCAGGCCATTTCGCGCACGGCCTCGGCATCGGGCACGGTGACGATCTCCTCCAGATACTGGCGCGCTGCCGCCATGGTGCGTTCGGTCGCGAAGGGGGCGCCGAGCGCGCGGGCGATCGAGGTCGGCCGGATCGGTACCGGCTTGCCGGCCTCCAGCGCCTGGGTCATCGTCGTTGCCCCCTCCGTCTCGACGCCATGAATGCGCACCGCCGGGTCGAGTCCCTTGAGAGCCGTGCCGACTCCGGCCACGAAGCCGCCGCCGCCGATCGAGATAAAGACATGGTCGAGGCGCCCGCTGGCATCATTCGCCAGTTCGAGGCCGAGCGAGCCATGGCCGGCGATGATCGCCGGATCGTCATAGGAGTGGACATTGGTCATGCCCTTCGCCGCGTACTCGTCGGCCTTGGCAAAGGCCTCGATCGCGTCCTCGCAAAGTTCGACCTCGCCGCCGGCCTGCCGGGTGAGCTCGACATTGAAGGGCGCGACATTCTTCGCCATCAGCACGAGCGCGCGGGCGCCCATCGATTTGGCGACCATCGAAACCGCGATCGCGTGGTTGCCGCCGGAAACGGTGACGATGCCGCGCTTCAGCTCGTCCTCGCTGAGCGCCATCAGCTTGTTGAAGCAGCCGCGCACCTTGAACGAACCGCCGAGCTGCAGGCTCTCCACCTTCACCACGGTCTCGACGCCGAGCCGCGCCGAGAGGCCGGCGCTATGGAAGCTCGGAGTGCGCCGCACCTTGCCGGAGATGCGGGTGGCGGCAGCCTGGATATCGGCGAGCGTGACGTCGAAATTCATGGGACTGGACTTCTCTCATGGCCCGGCGGCGCCGGCGTCTCGGCGCGCACATCAACGCGTCCGGCGCAGGCCGGTCAAGCCACAGCTGACGATTGACCTGGCTGTCAGGCTGCCTAGCGTGTCGGCATGAAACCTGCCTTCCCGTCTGCCTTTGGAGATCCGACCCCGTGAAATACACCCCCAAGGAAATGCTGGCGAAGCTGGTTTCGTTCAATACGGAATCGCAGCGCAGCAATCTCGAGCTCATCCATTTCTGCCGTGATTACCTCGCCAGCCTCGGTGTCGAGAGCACGATCGTTCCGAGCCCCGACGGCCAGAAGGCCAATCTCTATGCGACGGTCGGACCGGCGGTTGCCGGCGGCGTCGTGCTCTCCGGGCACACCGACGTCGTTCCCGTCGCGGGGCAGGACTGGAGCTCCGATCCCTGGACGCTGACCGAGCGCGACGGCAAGCTCTACGGTCGTGGAGCCTGCGATATGAAGGGCTTCGACGCGACCGCGCTGGCGCTGGTGCCGGAGATGATCGAGGCCGGGTTGAAGCGCCCGGTCCATATCGCGCTCTCCTATGACGAGGAGGTCGGCTGTCTCGGCGCGCGGATCATGATTGAGGCCATGGTCACTGCTGGCCTCACGCCGTCGGCGGTGATCGTCGGCGAGCCCTCGATGATGCAGGTCGTCACCGGCCACAAGGGCGGTACGCGGATGAAGACGACGGTGCGCGGCCATGCGGTGCATTCGAGCCGCGTCGACATCGGCGTGCCGGCCGTCATGATCGCCGGCAAGCTGATCGCTTGGCACGACGAGGTCATGGCGGAAAACAAGACCCGGACCCCGAATGATAACGGTTTCGAACCGCCCTACACGACGCTGCATGTCGGCGTGGTCCAGGGCGGCACGGCCGTCAACATCACGGCCGAACATTGCAGTTTCACCCATGAGGTGCGCGTCATTCCTGGCGAGCGCGACCAGAATTACGTCGAGCGCTACCGCGCCCGCATCGCCGAACTCGAGGCCGGGATGAAGGCGATCGCGCCCGAGACGGGCATCGAGATGGAAGTCACCTCCTTCACGCCCGCGCTCGGACCGGAGCAGCGTGGCGAGGCGGAGGCCCTTTCACGCCGGCTGACCGGCGACAATGGCAGCCATGTCGTCGCCTATGGCACCGAGGGCGGGCTGTTCCAGGCGGCAGGCTGGTCGACGGTGGTCTGCGGCCCGGGCGATATCGCCCAGGCTCACCAGCCCGACGAGTTCATTACGGTAGCCCAGCTCGATGCCGGGGCGCGGTTCATCCGTGGCGTAATCGCCGAATTGGCACGCTGAGAGATATCCGACGCCATGAACGTCCGTTCCTGGCGTCGATTTTGATGGTTGCGT
The DNA here is from genome assembly GCF_056396265.1 of Allobosea sp. 05T422_2. NCBI lineage: Bacteria > Pseudomonadati > Pseudomonadota > Alphaproteobacteria > Hyphomicrobiales > Alloboseaceae > Allobosea > Allobosea sp. 05T422_2. Next base: position 34,408 of record NZ_JBFTLD010000035.1, read on the forward strand.
GTGAGCCTTGGGTTCGGTGCGCAAGAAAATGCAATCTGGAGCGTTTCTCATCAGCCGTACTGGACGCCGCTCACGAAGCGTCATTAATCTGCCATCTTCTTTCGCCGGGCGCTTGGGAGGCGCCCGGCGGGAGCCGCTCCCGGGAGGAGTGGGTAGCAAAAACGATTGGGAGCGATCGAATTATGTCATTCAAGACGAACTGCCTCGCCGCGGTTGCGGCTCTGGCGCTGATGTGCGGCGCCGCGCAGGCACAGACACTGCGCTATGCCAACCAAGGCGAGCTCAAGTCGCTCGATCCCTATACCGTCAACGAGACCACCACCAATGCCCATCTCGGCCACCCCTATGAGGGCCTGACGGCGCGCGGCAAGGACCTCAAGATCGAGCCCGCCCTCGCCGAGAAGTGGGAAGTCTCCGATGACGGCCTGAAATGGCGCTTCTTTCTGCGCAAGGGCGTGAAGTTCCACAATGGCGAGGATTTCACCGCCGATGACGTGATCTTCTCGGCCGAGCGCGTCCGCGCCCCCGGCTCGAACTTCACCACGCGCATTCCGACCGACGCCAAGTTCACCAAGGTCGATGATTACACGATCGACGTGACGCTGAGCTCCCCGAACCCGATCCTGAATGCCCAGTGGGACACCTGGTACATCATGTCGAAGAAGTGGGCGGAGGCGAATAACGCCGTCGCYCCGACACCGGCAGCGGCGACGACGCCGAGCCACGCCTCGCTCAATGCCAATGGCACCGGCCCGTTCAAGATCGAGAGCCATCAGCCCGGCGTGAAGACCGTCTTCAAGGTCAACGAGAACTGGTGGAACAAGAAGGTCGAGCACAATCTCAAGGAGATCGTGTTTACGCCGATCGCTTCTGATGCGACCCGGGTCGCGGCCCTGCTCTCGGGCGAGGTCGACGTGATCGAGCCGGTTCCGATCCAGGACATCCAGCGTGTCAACAGCGCCGGCAATGTCCAGGTCATGACCGGGCCGGAACTGCGCACGATCTTCCTCGGCATGGACCAGACCCGCGACGAACTGCTCGAATCCAACGTCAAGGGCAAGAACCCCTTCAAGGACCCGAAGGTTCGTCAGGCTTTCTACCAGGCGATCGACATCGAAACGATCAAGAGCCGCGTCATGCGCGGCCTGTCGACTCCGTCGCCGCTGATGATCGCGCCGGAACTTTTCCCGCACGCCGGCTTCACGCGGGCCAAGTTCGACACCGAGGCCTCCAAGAAGCTCCTGGCCGAGGCCGGCTATCCCAAYGGCTTCGAAGTCGGCATGGATTGCCCGAACGACCGCTATGTCAATGACGGCCAGATCTGCCAGGCCGTGGTCGGCATGCTGGCTCGCGCCGGCATCAAGGTGAACCTGAACGCTCAGCCGAAGGGCCAGTACTTCGCCAAGGTGCTGAAGTCGGGCGGCTACAAGACCTCGTTCTACCTGCTCGGCTGGACCCCCGGGACCTTCGACAGCCACAACGTGCTCAACGACATCCTGGGTTGCCGCGATGTCGCCGGCTCGTCGCGCGGAGAGTCGAATCTCGGCGGCTACTGCAACAAGAAGGTCGACGCGCTGACCGACAAGATCCTGGTCGAGCCCGATACCGCCAAGCGCGACGCCATGATCAAGGAAGCCTTCAAGATCACGGTGGACGAGTTCGCCTATATCCCTCTGCATCAGCAGGCTCTCGCCTGGGGTGTCTCGAAGAAGGTCAAGCTGACCCAGCGCGCCGACAACTCGGTCCTGCTCTATTACGCCACCAAGGAGTGACGTGAGAGGCGCGCGGAGCGATCCGCGTGCCTTCCTTCATCCTCATCGTCATCCCGGACAGACGGTGCAGCCGCGCTGAACCAGGATCCGTTGCAGCGCATGGCGCTCCTGCTGGATTCTGGATCTCCGCGTCCCCCCAGCCCGGGATGGCCGCGCGTTTTCCGACCTCGGCAAACCGGGGATTCAAGGCGGCCATGTTAGCTTTCATTCTGCGTCGGCTGTTTCAGTCGCTTCTCGTCATGCTGAGCGTGGCGCTGATCGCCTTCGCGATGTTCCGTTTCGTCGGCGATCCGGTGAACCAGCTCGTCAGCCTCGACACGCCGCAGGCGCAGGTCGAGCAGATCCGGCGCTCGCTCGGCCTCGACGACCCCGTCATCGTCCAGTTCTTCCGCTATATCTACAACGCCGCCCGGCTCGAATTCGGCGTGTCCTACCAGTTCCGGCTTCCGGTGATTTCGCTGCTGGGTGACCGCGCGCCGGCGACGCTCGAACTCGCCTTCATGTCGGCCCTGTTCTCGCTCCTCGTCGGCATCCCGATGGGTGTCTACACCGCGCTGAAGCGCGACAGCTGGCTCGCCAAGATCTTCCAGGCAGTGTCGCTGATCGGTATCAGTCTGCCGACCTTCCTGATCGGCATCCTCCTGATCTACCTGTTCTCGGTCACGCTTKGCCTGCTGCCATCCTTCGGGCGCGGCGAGGTCGTGAAGATCGGCAGCTGGTGGACGACAGGCCTGCTGACCGTGTCCGGCCTCAAGGCACTGATCCTGCCCTCGATCACGCTCGGCCTGTTCCAGATGACGCTGATCATGCGCCTCGTCCGCGCCGAGATGCTCGAAGTGCTGCGGGCAGATTACATCAAGTTCGCCCGGGCGCGTGGGTTGCGCACCCGGACGGTCAATTTCGGCCATGCGCTCAAGAACACGCTGGTTCCGGTCATCACCATCGCCGGACTGCAGCTCGGCTCGATCATCGCCTTCGCCATCATTACCGAGACGGTGTTCCAGTGGCCGGGTATGGGCCTGCTCTTCCTGCGGGCCGTCCAGAACGTCGATATCCCGATCATGGCTGCCTATCTGATGCTGATCTCCTTCCTGTTCGTCAGCATCAACCTGGTCGTCGACCTGCTTTATGCCGCCGTCGATCCGCGCCTGCGCGCGACGATCGGTGCGCACTGAGCTGGCGGAGAGTTGAAACCATGAGCATGACCACTCAGCCGCCCGCTTCGCCCGAGAAGATCCCGACCCGCTGGGAACGCTTCCTCGACAGCGACATTCTGGCCAGCTTCCTGCGCTCCAAGGTGACGATGGTCGCTGCCTTCGTCGTGCTGCTGCTGTTCATCGGCGCGGCCTTCTCCCCCTGGATCGCACCGACCAATCCCTTCGACCCTGCCTCCGTCTTCCTCGCCGACGCCAACATCCCGCCGGCCTGGCAGCAGGGCGGGGAGGCCCGCTTCATCTTCGGCACCGACGACCAGGGGCGGGATCTCTATTCGGCCATTCTCTACGGCCTGCGCGTCTCGCTGGTGGTGGGCGGCCTCGGAGTGATCCTCGCCGCCTCGATCGGCATCACGCTCGGCCTGCTCGCGGGCTATCTCGGCGGACGTGTCGATTCGCTGATCATGCGCATCGCCGATGTCCAGCTCACCTTCCCGGCGATCCTGATCGCGCTTCTGATCGATGGCGTCGTCCGCGGTATCTTCAAGAGTGCCGCGCGCGAGGACACCGCGATCTATGTTCTGGTCATCTCGATCGGCCTGTCCTTCTGGGTGCAATATGCCCGCACCGTGCGGGGCTCGACGCTGGTCGAGCGCAATAAGGATTATGTTCAGGCGGCACGCCTCGTCGGCCTGCCGGCGCCGCTGATCATGCTGCGCCATGTCCTGCCCAACGTGATCGGCCCGGTTCTCGTCATCCTGACGATCAATCTGGCGCTCGCCGTCATCACCGAGGCGACGCTTTCCTTCCTGGGTGTCGGCCTGCCGCCGACGCAGCCC
>NZ_JBFTLD010000036.1:0-43296 GCF_056396265.1 Allobosea sp. 05T422_2
CGTGAAGGCCGGCAAGACGTGAAGGCCGGCAAGATCCGTCATCTAGGTCTCTCCAACGAGAGCGCCTGGGGCACGATGAGCTTCGTGCGCGATTCCGAAATGCGCGGGGGGCCTCGGGTCCAATCGATCCAGAATGCCTACAACCTGCTCAATCGCACCTTCGAGACGGGGCTGGCCGAGATCGCGATGCGTGAGCAGGTCGGCCTGCTGGCCTATTCGCCGCTGGCTCAGGGCTACCTCACCGGCAAATATCTGGACGGTGCCAAGCCGGCCGGCGCGCGCTCGACGCTGTTCAATCGCGGCCAGCGCTACGAGGCTGCCGGCGCGGAAGACGCGGTGAAGCGCTATATCGCGGTTGCCCGCGAGGCTGGTCTGGATCCGGCGCAAATGGCGCTGGCCTTCGTCAATTCGCGCCCATTCGTGACGGCCAACATCATTGGCGCGACGACAATGGAACAATTGCGGACCGATATCGGTTCGATCGCTGTCGCACTTTCGCCCGAGGTCGAAGCAAAGATCGACGCGATTCACCAATTGGTCGGAAACCCCTGTCCCTGAAGCAAGCGCGGCTCATGGCGGGGCGGGACTGCGAAGGTTTGCAGAGGTTTTCCTGCAGTCCATCGCTTTTCGTCTCGCCAGAGTCACAAAAACTTGGCACTGATTCGCCATGCCGAGGCTGTTCACAGCTCTGGAGATACCCGCCGAGGTCGCCTCGACGCTGACGCTGCATCGGGGCGGACTCGTTGGTGCGCGCTGGATCGAGCCGGCCGACTATCACGTTACCTTGCGCTTCCTCGGCGATGTCGACCGCCGCATGGCCCATGATGTCGACAGCTTTCTCGCCGATCTGCAGACGCAGCCCTTCGAGGTGACACTCGACGCATTGGGCAGTTTCGGGGGCGACAAGCCGCGCGCCGTGTTTGCGCGGGTGCAACCCAGTCGCCAGCTCAGCGAGCTCCAGGCCGATATCGAGCGCCTGATGCGCCGCCTCGGATTACCGGCGGAAGGGCGCAAATTCGTGCCGCATGTCACGCTTGCCCGGCTGCGCGATACCTCGCCTGTCGAGGTTGCGCATTATCTGGCGATGCATCCTATCGTCCGGCCGATCGCCTTCACGGCCCGGCGCTTCACCCTGATGTCATCGCGGGATTCGATCGGCGGCGGGCCTTATGTGCTTGAGGCCGCCTATCCGCTTGGGCCATCCTACCCCAACCGGCTGCCGCGAAGCGATTTCCAGCGGAGATGATCATGCGCAAGCGACTGAGTGCCGAAGCTCGCAACGAAGCGCTCATGACGCTGGTGGGCTGGAAACTGGTCGAGGGTCGTGAGGCCATCGCCAAGCGCTTCATCTTCCATGATTTCAATGAGGCCTTCGGCTGGATGAGCCGCGTCGCGCTCCTGGCCGAAAGGATGGACCATCATCCGGAATGGTCGAATGTCTACAAGACGGTCGAGGTGACGTTGGCTACGCATGATGCCGGCGGGCTGACCGAGCTCGACGTCAAGCTCGCCCGCGCCATGGACGCCATGGCCGGCTGATCAGCCAGCCCTGCCCCAGATCGCGACACGGCGCGCAATACCGGGTGGAAGTCGCTTGGCCGCGCTCTTCAGAACGGGCCGCAAGCGTTGGAAACCGACGCTGCAGGCGAGCCGCCCCTTGAGGGAGAGCGGCAGCAGGAGGTCGCTGACACCGGTCTGCCCGTCGGCGTGTTCGAGCTTGTAGGCATCCGACGGGGCCAGCAGGTCGAACACGGCATTGCCGCGTGCCCTGGCGCTGGCGAAGCTGTGATGAATCAGGATGCTGCCGACGCCGCCCCGCTCGAAATCGGGATGGGCTGCGAGGACATGGCCGAAGCTGCGGCCCTTGCAGTCAAGCGAGAGGTCGATGCCGACCGGGGCGCCATCGCAGCATATTGCGGAGACGCGCAGCGAACTCCCCCCGTCCGCATCTCCGGCAAAATCCCGAAAGAAGGCCGCGAAGCGAGGATCGTCGATCGTCGGCGCGACGGTGCCATGGCGCAGCAGCGAGGCTTGCTTGAACGCCACGGCGTCGCCGGCGAGGGCTGCGGCGGCGGGACCGGGCGGCGGCGCCTCGAAGCTGATCGTGCCGCGTTCCTCGAGCCGGCGCAGGCGCCGACGGTAATTCGAGCGCTCGCGGGCCGGGTAGGCGCTGCTCGGGCCGTTCGTGCCGACCCGCCAGACCAGATCGGCAAAGGGGGCGTTGAGCTGCTCGATCGGCATCGCTTCACCGAGCAGGCCGGAGGCGGCGAGAATGGAGTCTGCTCGCAGTTTGCGCGCCTCGAACAGATCGGCGCCCAGTGCGCGCACGGCGCGCCATGCTGCCCGCACCACAGTATCGCGGTCGGGGCCGGGCTCGACGAGGATGTCACCGAACTGTGCGACCGGGATGCCCATGAAGCGGAGCGTCTCGAGGCTGCAGCGGCGCTGCCGGACGAGTGGCCAGATCATCGCAAGGACACCGTGGCGGCGTGCAATGACGATACTGAGCCGGCCATGCCCCTCGAGATAATGCGCGGCCCAGTGCTTCAGGAAGACGTGGCTCTGGAAGACCTGATGCGGCAGGGCCGCACGTGCAAAGAACGCGTCCCATTCCGGCTGGAGTGCGAGGAAACCATCGCGCTCGGTTATGACCTCTGTCGTCACGACTCCGCCGATCTCGGAGCCTTCCCGCCGCTTGCTCATCATTGGGCTCCGGCGCGCAGATGCGCGATCAGCCGCCTCGACCCTGTGATCGGGAAGCGGGCGAGATAGGGCAGGAGCAGCAGGGGGTGCCTGGCCGCGAAGGGCGCGTCATGCTCGACCATGTGGCGGATGGCGATGACAGGCAGAGGCGCGCGCAGCGGCCGGAAATCCGAATTCCAGAGGCCTGGCGCCTCCGACGTCGCATGCATCAGCCCGATCATGCGGTTGCGCCGCAGCGAGTAGAATTTGTGACGGTCCTGGACGCGCTTGAGCATGGCGATGCCGTCCGGGCTGTCGCATTTCGGAAAGCCGATGATCACCGTGCGGAAGTGCTGCATGCCGGCCTTGCAGGGGATGGCGTCGAGCGCACCGAAGCCGCTCCGAACCAGGGCGAAGGCCGCATCCTCATCCGTGGCGCGTTGATTGGAAATGCCGAGGCGGACCGTATCGAGCCGGGCCGCCTGGCGTGTGAAGGGGCAGACGGCGCCGGTCCTGCCGAGATCGGCATGACCTCTCATCAGATAGTCTTCGACCCAGGAGAGCAATGTCGCCAGTAGTGCATCCGGGGCGGCCTCACGCGCGGATTGGCGTGCAGCTTCGAGCGTCATGAGCCCACCGGGGCTGGCTCTGCTGCTCAAGGTCGCTGTCTCCGGCATCAATGCACGCTCCGGTTGCTGTTCCCTAGCGATAGCAAGCTCAAATTAGCGAAGGGTTGATGACGGCTCGCCCTGTTCGACAGCGGCGTTAGGATTCCCGAAAGATTTGCTCCAGCCGCAGCGCCCAAGCGCCTCCAGCATGTGCGAAGGCGGGGGCGCCTCGACTCTGACCGGCTCGCGCTTGCGATAGAGCGGAACGCTGACAGCGCGGGCATGGAGCTGGAGTCCAGGTCCGCCGTCCCGCGGCGCCGAGCCGTAGACTTCGTCGCCCAGCATCGGCCAGCCGGAGGCCGCGCAATGCACCCGCAATTGATGCGTGCGGCCGGTGAGCGGCTCGAGTTCGAGCCATGTCAAACCCTCCGCGCGACCCAGCACCCGATAACGGGTTTGTGAAGGCAATCCCTCCGGGTCGACCTTCATCCACCAGCCGCGTTCGGGAGAGCGCCTGGCGAGGGGCAGATCGATCATGCCTTCGTCGTCCTGCGGGGCGCCCTCGACGATAGCCCAATAGGTCTTGTCGATGCGGCCGTCGCGGAACAGCTGGTTGAGCTCGGCCATTGCGCGTGGGTGGCGGCCGAGGATGAGGCAGCCGGACGTATCCTTGTCGAGCCGGTGGGCGGCTTCTGGCCGTCGCGGCAGACCAAAGCGCAGGGCGTCGAGATAATCGGTCAGCACGGGAATGACGCGGCGCTTTGCCTGCGGGCCGCGATGCGAGGGCAGGCCGGCGGGCTTGTCGATCACCAGCATCATCGCGTCGCGATAGAGCAGTGGCACCGGCAGGGCGGCTTCTGGGGTCTCGCGCGAAATTGCTGGTTGATCCGGTCTGCTCATGGCATTGCGCTATCCAAACCAGCGGTGTGGCGCAACTCGGGCGCCTGGCCTGCAGGATGACGGGACGAGTGATGAGCGAGAGCGAACCGAAAAAGCGCGGCTTCTTTTCGAGGCTGTTCGGGCTGGAGCAGGAACAGTCCAAGCCCGCTCCTGAGAGCGCAGCCGAGCCCTCCCCGGATTTGCCGGATRCCGCAGCCGAGCCGGCTCCTGACGCTGTACCCGATGCCCCAATCGCCCCCGATCTGCTGATCGGCGAGGCTGCGCCCTTGCCGATCGCGACGCCGGAGGTTGAAGCCGAACCGGAGCCCGCGCCGGTTTCGCCCATGGCATCCGGACAGCCMGCGGAGCCGAGCCCGGCGCCGCAGCCGAAGCGCAGCTGGTGGCGCAGGCTGGCGGACGGGCTCTCCCGTACCTCCTCGGCGCTGACCACCGGCATCACGGAGCTCTTCACCAAGCGCAAGCTCAATGCCGCGACGCTGGAGGATCTCGAAGACATCCTGATCCAGGCCGATCTTGGCCTCGCCACCTCGGCGCGCGTCGCCAAGGCGGTGGGCGAGGGACGCTATGACAAGCAGATCGAGCCGGAGGAGGTGAAGGCCATCCTGGCGCGCGAGGTCGAGAGCATTCTGACGCCGGTGGCGCACCCCTTGACGATYGATGCCACGAAAAAGCCGTTCGTGATCCTGATGGTCGGGGTTAATGGCTCCGGCAAGACGACGACGATCGGCAAGCTGGCTGCGAAATTCCGTGCCGAAGGCAAGTCGGTGATGCTCGCTGCGGGCGATACGTTCCGCGCAGCTGCGATCGAGCAGCTCAAGGTCTGGGGCGAGCGCACGGGTGCGGAGGTTGTATTTGGTCAGCAGGGTGCGGATGCGTCGGGTTTGGCCTTTGAGGCGCTGCAGAAAGCCAGGGCCAACGGGGTCGATATCCTTCTCGTGGACACGGCCGGCCGGCTGCAGAACAAGGCAGGGTTGATGGACGAGCTCGCCAAAGTGGTGCGGGTGATCCGCAAGCTCGACGCGGAGGCGCCGCATGCAGCCTTGCTGGTGCTCGACGCGACGGTGGGCCAGAATGCGATCTCGCAGGTCGAGGCCTTTCGCGAGACGGCTGGCGTGACCGGGCTGGTGATGACGAAGCTCGACGGCACGGCGCGTGGCGGCATCCTCGTGGCGCTCGCCGCCCAGTTTGGCTTGCCGGTGCATTTCATCGGCGTCGGCGAGAGTGTCGAGGATCTGGAACCATTCTCCGCACGTGATTTTGCACGAGCGGTTGCTGGATTGGGAGAAGCCGCGTGAGCGAGAGTCTGGCCGGGACGACTAAGGACAAGGGCGTTAACCCGCTGCTCAAGCTCGGCCTCGAGTTCGGGCCGCTGGCCATCTTCTTTTTCGCCAACTCCTATGGCGACCGCCTGTTCGGCGTCGCCGAAGACCGGCGCATCTTTGTTGCGACCGGCATCTTCATCGTGGCGTCGCTTGTCTCGCTCGCCCTGTCGCGTGTGTTGCTCCACCATCTGCCGCGCATGGCGATCGTAAACGCGGTCGTGGTGACGGTCTTTGGTGGGCTGACGCTGGCGCTCGACGATGCCTTCTTCATCAAGGTGAAGCCGACCATCGTCAACACGCTGTTCGGCTGCATCCTGCTTGGCGGACTGTTCTTCGGGCGTTCGCTGCTGGCGCTGGTGCTCGAAACTGTCCTGCAGCTCGACGAGGAGGGCTGGCGCAAGCTCACCTTCCGCTGGGGCCTGTTCTTCTTCGTCCTTGCCGCGTTGAACGAGATCGTCTGGCGTACGCAGACGCAGGATTTCTGGGTCGCCTTCAAGGTCTGGGGCGTGATGCCGCTGACCATGGCCTTTGCCCTGGCTCAGACGCCGCTGATCCTGAAGCATGAGATCAAGCCGCCAGCGACGCCCGGAAAATAGGGCGTCCCTGCAAGGGGCGGCACGGCTGCCCGCTGCGTTGTGGCCTCGTCCGCCAGCGATGAAGAGGCTGGCGCCATGTTCTGCGCCGCGCTCCCTTGAGCCTCGGGCGTAAGCACGAGGCGGCGACGCGATGCGGTGGGACCTCTACCGCGACAAGACGGGTGCAAGGTCTTCAGGATTATTTGACGCAGCGCGCTATTTCGGTGCCAGCCGGATCGCGCCATCGAGGCGGATTGCCGTGCCGTTCAGCATGTCGTTCTCGACGATGCTCCTGACCAGCGCGGCATATTCGGCGGGGCGGCCGAGGCGCGAGGGATGCGGGATCGAGGCTTCCAGCGCCTGGCGATAGTCGTCCGGTACCGACGCGAACATCGGAGTCTCGAACAGGCCGGGCATGATCGTCATGACGCGGATGCCAAGCTGGGCGAGGTCACGCGCGATCGGCAGGGTCATGCCGACAATGCCGCCCTTCGAGGCGGAATAGGCCGCCTGGCCGATCTGGCCATCCTCGGCCGCGACCGAAGCCGTGCAGATGAAGACTCCGCGCCCGCCATCGGGCGTGACCGGTGGCTCCGCGGCGAGTGCGAGCGCCGAGCGTGCGATCATGCGGAAAGTGCCGGCGAGATTGACGGCGAGCGTCTTCTCGAAGGTCGCGAGGTCGTGGGCCACGAGTTCGCCGGTCTCCCGCTTCTTCGAGACGACACGGCGGCCCGGGGCGATTCCGGCGCAATTCACCAGGATGCGCTCGATGCCATGCGCCTGACGAGCCGTGAGCAGGGCTTCGTCGACCGAGGCATCGTTCGAGACATCGCAAAGGGCAAAGATGCCGCCGATTTCGCTCGCCACCTGTTTGCCGCGCTCGGCATTCATGTCGAAGATGGCGACCTTCGCGCCCTGGGAGGCGAGCATGCGTGCGGTGCCTTCGCCGAGGCCGGACGCGCCGCCGGTGACGACGGCCGCGATGGACGAATCGAGCTTCATGTCAGGTCCCTGTTCGCAAAAATGGCTGGACCAGCCTTAATCCGCGCCATCGGCCGCTCCAAGGACGATTCTTGGCGCAACCCTTGTGCAGCCTTGCGTCCGGGGCCACATTTTCGGCGTGGGAAATGTGTATTCCGCACTGGGCCGGGGTTTTCAGGTCCTTCCACGGAGTGAGGAATGAGCGAGGGTTTCAGTTCGCGTTTCAGCGCCGAAGAGATGGCGGCGATCCGGCGGAGCCTGCGCGACGAAGCGCGTTTCGGCGCCGATCTGATGAGCCTTCTCAAGCGGGTCGCCAAGCGCATCCCCTTTGCCGAGGATCTGCTGGCAGCCTATTTCTGCACCCGCGATCCGGCGACGCCCCGGCGTGTCCGGCTGACATTGCTGGCCGCGCTCGGCTATTTCGTGCTGCCGATCGATGCGATTCCCGACATCATGCCGATCCTTGGCTTTAGCGACGATGCGGCCGTGATGGCGGCTGCGATCGCCGCGGTCGCGGGGTCGATCACGCCGGAGCATCGCCAGAAGGCGCAGGACACGCTGGCGGGGCTTTGAGCCCCGTTCAGGGCGTCAGGACGATTTTGCCCTGCGCCTTGCGATCCCCGATCATCGCAAACGCTTCCGCAGCGCGTTCGAGCGGGAAGGTGGCGTGGACATGGGCGCTGATGCGCCCGGCTGCGGCCCATTCCAGCAGTCGTTCCATGTTGCGGCGATGCGCCGCCGGTTCGCGCGCGACGAACTCACCCCAGAACACGCCGCGCAGGTCGCAGCTCCTGAGGAGCAGCAGGTTGAGTGGAATCTTCGGGATCGCGCCGCCGGCAAAGCCAACAACGAGGTAGCGCCCCTCCCAGGCCATGGCGCGCAATGCCGGCTCGGCGAGATCGCCGCCAACCGTGTCGTAGAGCACGTCGACGCCACGATTCTCCGTCAGGCGGCGCAGGCCCGCCTTCACATCCTCGATGCTGTAGTCGATCTCCTCCTGGGCGCCATGTTCACGTGCCAGCGCCAGCTTCTCCGGCGATGAGGCGCAGGCGATGACATGGCCGCCGAGCAAGGCGCCGATCTCGACGGCGGCCAGGCCGGCGCCGCCGCCTGCGCCGAGAATGGCCAGTGTTTCGCCGGCCTTGAGCCCGGCGCGCTGGATGAGACCGTGCATCGCGGTGCCATAGGTCACGAAAAGCCCGGCGGCCTGCGCGTCATCAAGGGTATCCGGCACGCGTACGATCGCCCGAGAGGAGACCGCGACCTTTTCACGCGCTCCACCATGCCCGAGCCATACGGCGACACGCTCGCCGATGCGCCAGCCTTCGACATCGCGGCCGATCGCGCTGATGATGCCCGCGCATTCGCCTGCTGGCGAGAAGGGCAGGGGCGGCTTGGTCTGGTAGCGATTCTGGATGATCAGCGTGTCGAAGAAGTTCAGCGCCGCCGCCTTGACGGTGATGACGACCTCGCCTGGGCCCGGCTTCGGATCGGGCAGTTCACGGATCACCAGGTTTTCTGCCGGCCCGTGGGTCTCGCAAAGCAGTGCTTTCATCTCGTCGCACCGTCCTCAGCCTGGCTTGTGCCCGCGATACCATCCGGACAACGCTGGTCACCGCCTGTTTCCCGGCGGATTGTGCCACGGCCCCGGTGCGGACGGAACCTTGTTCGCGGCAGCGTCATATTCGCATTTTCGCCAGGATCGTGACATCCTATGGTTCAGGCATTCTTGAGATTCCGCGCAAAATGCTTCGGAAATAGAGATGCTGTTAACATTTCTGCTGATTGATGGCGGTCGATGATTCTCAACTACTTCCGAACCGGCGTCACCGCCACCCGGCATGCGAAACTGGCTTCGGCGCTGGTCGCGCTGGCTTTGCCGTTTCTGATTTCCCCGGCCCAGGCGCAGCGAGCGCCTGCTCCGGCCCAACGCGCTGCGGCTTCGGGCCAGGCCCAGGCGATGCTGCTCGAGACGGCCGGAAAGTGGCAGGCTTTCTCGTCGCAGCAGGGGCGATCCAAGGTCTGCTACGCGCTTTCCAAGGCGGAAACCCGCATTCCCGCCAATCTCAAGGATGTCGAAGGCATGCTCTTCGTCTCCAGCCGCCCCACCGAAGGGGTGCGCAACGAGATCAGCCTGGTGATGAATTTCGACCTCAAGGAAGATGTCGAGCATCAGGCGATCATCGGCAATGAGCGCTTCGCGCTGGTCGCAAAGGGCCAGAACATGTGGCTCAAGAACCCGGCTGAGGAAGGCCGCATGCTCGACGCGCTGCGCAAGGGCGCGAGCCTCGAGGTCAAGGGCATGTCGAAACGCGGCAATCCGACCAGCGACAAATATTCGCTCGCCGGCCTCAACCAGATCGTCAAGCGCGCCGAAGACGCCTGCAAGTAGCGCGGGCAGGCGGCGCATTTCCGCCGATTTCGCGCTTTATGCGGATTATGATATGAGCCCGCTGAGCGCGGGCGCATGATGCCCGCTTGAGCCCGAGTTCCGATGTCCCTGTCCGTCCCTGCTTCCCCCGCTCCGGCGGCCGAACCCGTTTTGCGACCTGCCTCGCTGGTCGGGCGCACACGCGCCGGCCTGTCCGATGCGCTGGCTGAAATCGGCGTTTCCGAGAGGGAGCGACGCATGCGCGTCGGCCAGCTCTGGAACTGGATCTATCATTACGGCGTCCGCGATTTCTCCGCGATGACGACGATCAGCAAGGTCTTGCGCGCTGCGCTGGCCGAGCGCTTCACGCTCGATCTGCCGGAGGTTACAGCCGAGCAGGTCTCGAGCGACGGCACACGCAAATGGCTGCTGCGGATGCCTCCGGTCGGTGCACGCGATCGCGGTGCCGAGATCGAATGCGTCTATATCCCCGAGGTCGACCGCGGCACGCTCTGTGTCTCGAGCCAGGTCGGCTGCACGCTCAGCTGCACCTTCTGCCACACCGGTACGCAGCGCCTGGTGCGCAACCTCACCACCGAGGAGATCGTGGCGCAGCTGATGGTGGCGCGCGATCGTCTCGGCGACTTCCCCGGGCGCACCCCGCCCGAGGGTGCCTTCGTGCCGAATGATGGTGGCCGCTTCGTCTCGAACATCGTCTTCATGGGCATGGGCGAGCCGCTCTACAATTTCGACGGCGTCCGCGATGCGATCGACGTGATCTCGGACAATGAGGGCTTATCACTCGGCCGTCGCCGCATCACGGTTTCGACCTCCGGCGTGGTGCCGCAGATCGAAGCGCTCGGCGCGGAGATGGGCACGATGCTGGCGATCTCGCTGCATGCCGTGCGCGACGACCTGCGCAATGAACTGGTGCCGCTGAACAAGAAGTATCCGATCCGCGACCTGCTCGAAGCTTGCCGCAACTATCCCGGCCTGTCGAACGCCAAGCGCATCACCTTCGAATACGTGATGCTGAAGGGCGTCAACGACAGCGATGCCGAGGCGCGCGAGCTCGTCAGGCTGCTCAAGGGCATYCCGGCCAAGATCAACCTGATCCCGTTCAAYCCCTGGCCCGGCACGCGCTATGAATGCTCTGACTGGGACCGGATCGAGCGCTTCTCCGAGATCGTCTACCGCGCAGGCTATGCCTCGCCGGTGCGTACGCCACGCGGGCGCGACATCCTCGCCGCCTGCGGCCAGCTCAAGAGCGAGACTGAAAAGCTCTCGGCGCGTGCCCGGCTGATGCTGGAGCAGAGCGAGGCCGAAGCTGCGGCGCTGGCGGGCTGACATATGCTGCGTTGGCTGCTGTTGATTCCATTCGCGTTGCTCGTTGCGATGGGATCGGGGATGTTTGCCCTGCTCATCGCCAGCGTGGTTTCGCCTGACATCGCCCTGCTGATCGGCGGCGGCTTCGAGCGCCTGCTCACAGCGCTCTTCGCCCAGGCCGAGAGCGGCTTCGATCCCGGCCCCACGGCGGAAGCTGCCTTCACACTGCTCGGCCGGCTGGGCTTTGCAATCATGGTCGCGCCGGCCGTGCTCGTCGCTATCGGCTCCGAGCTCTTCCGCATCCGCAGCGGGCTCATCCAGAGCGTGCTGACAGGCATGCTCGCGGCGCTGCTGCCGCTCGCCATGCTGCGGCTTTCACGCGCACCGACGGCGAGCGAGACACAGATCATCGCAGCGCTGTTCCTGGTCGGGGCCGCGACCGGCTTCGTCTACTGGCTGATCGCGGGACGCGGCGCGGGTGGGGAGCGCCCGCCGCTCGGGCAGGCTTAGCGCCTGCTGTGTGTCTCGGGCGCAGCGCCGACCCGAGACACTCCGAAGCCGATGAGGCCCGGAATTCGCCCGGATGTGCCGGACCCGCTACATCATCAGACCGGATATCGTATCCGGTCCGATGATCTAACCTTCTGTGTTTGCATCGGCTTTTCCGAAAACCGCAATCCACTTTTCGGGCCGATGCTTTAGTCGCCGATCGCCACGCCCTCGCGCCGGCCATCGGCTCCCCCGACAAAGCCTTCAGGGGTCTTGACGATCGCCTGGATGCCGGAGGTCATTTCCAGCAGCCTGACCTCATGGCCCTTGGCCTCGAGCGCTGTCTTCCAGGCCTCGGCCTCAGTGCCCTTTTCAAGCTCGGTGGGGCCATTGCGGCTGCCGAAATTGGCGAAGTCGACGGCGGCTTGCGGATCCATCTTCCAATCCAGCAGGGCGACCAGCGTCTTACCGACAAAGCCAATGATCTGGCTGCCGCCGGGGGAGCCGACCACGGCGTAGAGGCGGCCAAAGGCATCGAACACCAGGGTCGGCGCCATCGACGAACGCGGGCGCTTCCCGCCCTCGACGCGGTTGGCGACGGGCTTGCCCTCCTCCTCCGGAGCGAAATTGAAATCGGTCAGCTCATTGTTGAGCAGAAAGCCGCCCTTGGTCATCTGCCGCGAGCCGAAGCCATCCTCGATCGTCGTAGTCATTGAGACCGCATTGCCGTCGGCATCGATCACCGAGATATGGCTCGTGCCGTTCTCGATGCCGTCCGAGGGGGCAAAGAGCTGAGCCCGCTTGTTGGGAGGATCGCCGGCTTTGGCGCGGCCCATCGACTTGTCGGGACTGACGAGCCCGGCGCGCGAGCGGATGTAATCGCGGTCGATCAAGCCGCTGACGGGCACGCTGACGAAGGCCGGGTCGGCGAGGAAGAGCGCGCGATCGGCGAAGGCGAGGCGACCTGCCTCGCTGAACCAGTGTGCACTTTCGGCAGAAGGGCCGAGCCGGGCCATGTTCTGGGTTTCGAGGATGCCGAGCATCTGCTGGACGGCGATCGCGCCGGAGCTCGGCGGCCCCATGCCGCAAATCCGCCAGACCCGATAGGAGCCGCAGACGGCCTCTCGCTCTTCGACCTTGTAGGCTTGCAGATCGGCCAGCGTCATATCGCCGGGGTTGGTCTTGTGACCGGTCACGGTCGAGACGATGTCCTCGGCGATCGGCCCGGAGTAGAAGGCGTCGGACCCTCTCTCGGCGATGGCACGAAGTGTTGCGGCGAAGGGCGGATTCTTCAGGACCGTGCCGACCGCCTTGGCCTTGCCGTCCGGCTCGTAGAAATAGGCGAAGGCGCGCGGGTCCTTTGCGAGATTTGTCTCACCGGAAAGCAGGCCGTTGAGGCGCGGAGAGATGGTGAAGCCCTCTTCCGCCAGCTTGATCGCGGGGGCCATGACGGTGGCCCAGGGCAGTCTGCCCCAGCGCTTGTGCGCCTCCTCCAGCAGCTTGACCGTGCCGGGCACGCCGACCGATCGTCCGCCGACGACGGCGTCGATGAACTTCATCGGCTTGCCGTCGGCGCCGATGAAGCGGTCGGGCCTGGCTGCCTGGGGAGCCCGCTCGCGGCCGTCCAGCGTGACGAGTGCTCGTCCGGCCTCGTCCCAGTGCACGAAGAAGGCACCGCCACCGATGCCCGAGCTCTGCGGCTCGACCAGATTGAGAACGAGCTGGATCGCGATCGCAGCGTCGGTGGCGCTGCCGCCGGCGCGCAGGATCTCGCGGCCGGCGCTGGCAGCGAGCGGATTGGCGGCCGCCGCCATGTAGCGCTGCGCGGTGCCGACGGCTTTGGCGATGCGGCCGGTCGCAGCTTCGGGCGCGGGTGCAAGGGGCTGTGAGGCCGCTCCTCCCGCCCAAAGGGCACTGGCTGCGGCCAGCGCAAGGAGGGTTGATMGTCCGGCGGAGCGTGATGTGGAGAAGGAGAGGTTCATTCTGGCGATCTCCCGCTGCAGGCTGACGCCCATCCCAGCAGTGGAAGGGCTGCGGTGCAAGGCCCGGATAACGCAACGGGTGATTGTACGAGCTGCCTTTCACCCGCTCGAGCGGAGCGCTAAGCTCCGAATCGATCGCTCGATCATTGCCAAAAGGGGCATCGACATGTCGTTCGCGCTCTCCACCGTTCGTCGCCGCAGCMTTGCGCTTGCGGCCGTCACCCTCTTCGGCCTTATGCTCGCKGGCTGCGGTATCAACAATGTGCCGACACTCGAGGAGAGGGCCAAAGCGGCCTGGAGCGAGGTCCAGAACCAGTATCAACGCCGCGCCGACCTGATCCCCAATCTSGTCGAGACCGTGAAGGGCTATGCCTCGCAGGAGCGCGAGGTGCTGACCCAGGTGATCGAGGCGCGCGCCAAGGCGACGCAGGTCAAGGTCGACGCGTCGACCATCACAGATCCCGCGAAGTTCAAGGAGTATCAGGATGCGCAGAATGCCCTGACGGGCGCTCTGGGACGGCTCCTGGTCACGGTCGAGCGCTATCCTGAGCTCAAGTCGAACCAGAACTTTCTCGCCCTGCAGTCGCAGCTCGAAGGCACCGAGAACCGTGTTGCGGTAGCCCGGCGCGACTACATCCAGGCGGTGCAGAGCTTCAACACCGAGATCCGCACCTTCCCCGGCGTGATCTGGGCGCGGCTGTTCTGGGGCGCCAAGGCGATGGAAACCTTCTCCGCGGCGGCGGGCGCGGAGAAGCCGCCAGAGGTGAAGTTCTAAGCGGGCCCCGGGGTGCCCCGGCTCGCTCACCGAACAGGTCGGGTAGCCCCTCTTCCAGAAGGGAGAGGGGTTCTCCGTTATCTCTCCMTGTTGCTTGTCCTGCTCTGGGCCGGCTTCGCGCTTGCGGCCGATCCCAATTTTCCTGCCCTGACCGGCCGCATCGTCGACAACGCCAATCTGCTCGATGCCGCGGCGCGCAGCCGCATCGAGCAGAAGCTGCAGGCCCATGAGGCCAAGACCAGCGATCAGGTCGTGGTTGCGACCGTGCCGTCGCTCCAAGGCTACGCCGTCGAAGATTTCAGCAATCGCCTGTTCCGGCACTGGCAGCTCGGCGAGAAGGCCAGGAATAACGGCGTGCTGCTGCTCGTCGCGCCGAACGAGCGCAAGGTCCGCATCGAGGTCGGTTATGGGCTGGAGGGCGCGCTCACGGACGCGCTCTCGAAGGTCATCATCACCACCGCGGTGGCACCGAAATTCAAGACGGGTGATTTTGCCGGCGGCATCGAGGGCGGCGTCGACGCGATCCTAAGCATTCTGGCTGGAGATGCCGAGGAATGGCAGCGCCGCGCGACCGTCCGCAGTGACGAGAGCAGCTTTGGGGAGGATGTTGCCGTCATCCTGGTGATGTTCTTCATCTTCATCGTCGTGGTCAGCATCCTGCGTGGGCTGAACCAGCAAGGCGGCGGGCGCGGACACCGGATGCGCGATGGCCGCTGGGTGACGCTGCCGCCGACCAGCTCCGGCTGGGGGACGGGTTCCGGTTCCGGCTGGGGCGGTGGCGGCGGCTGGGGTTCGGGTTCGGGCGGCGGCTTTTCAGGCGGCGGGGGCTCGTCCGGCGGCGGCGGTGCTTCTGGGAGTTGGTGATGGATACGCAAGACCAGGAGGCGATCGCGGAAGCGGTGCGGCAGGCGGAAAGCCTGACCTCCGGCGAGATCGTCGTGGTGATCGACCGCGCTGCAAGCAGCTACCGCACCGTGCCTTTGGTGATGGCACTGGTGCTGGCGCTGTTCGTGCCCTGGCCGTTGCTGATGCTGACGGCAACCAGCGCTCCGCGAATCTTCCTGATCCAACTCGTCTGCGCTGCGACTTTGATGGTGACGCTGCTCTGGTATGGGCGCGGTGGGCGATTCGTGCCTGGCTTCATCAAGCGCCGGCGGGCCCATGACGTTGCGCTGCGCGAGTTCACCGCACGCGGCCTTACCCGCACGCGTGGGCGCACCGGCGTCCTGCTCTACATCGCCCTGCAGGAGCGCTATGCCGAAATCGTCGCGGATATCGGAATAGACGAGACGATCGATCAGGCGGTCTGGCGCGGCATCATCGAGCCGCTGCTCGCGGCAGCGAAGGAGGACCGCCTGCGCGAAGGTCTGATCGATGCGGTTGGAGCGGTCGGCAGCGTTCTTGCCCGCCATGCGCCGCCAGCGGCAGACGACGTCGACGAGCTACCGAACAAGGTGGTCCTGCTCTGAAGCCTCAGCGCGGGCTGCGTGCGGCGCCCAGGATCACCCGATTGGGCTGGTCGCCCTGCACCAGGACGACATAAGCGTCGGCATTCGGAAGCTGTGTCGTCGCGAGCGGGACCGACATCGTCGTGGCCGCCCCGGTCCATTCGCCAACCTTGACGATGCCGCGCACGACATTGGCGTAGGTCACCGATTTGCCCTTGTTCTCACCGCGTTCGATGGGCACCGTGACAAGGCGCGAGATCGGCACCAGCCAGACACCGCCGCCACGCTCGCTGCCGGTTCCGGTGGGATCGAGCTTGATGCTCAGGTGGCCGGAGGCTTCGGACAGGGTGACGGAGACCGGAAGCGCCGGGCTCGCGTGCTCCTTGAGCGATTGCTCGATCAGGGCCTTGTCGGAGCCGACCATGTGCGAAGCGCCGTTGATCACGGCCTGAGGCGTGTAGATCTGGCCGTCGCCGCGACCTTTGGCGTAATATTTCTGGCGCTTGCTGAAAACGTCCTGGCCGAGCGTGTCCTTCCAGCCGAGATAATCCCAATAGGTCACCGGCATGGTGAGGGCGATCAGGCTCGGGTCCTTGGCCAACTCGACGAAGAGGGCGTCGGCCGCGGGGCAGGATGAGCAGCCCTGGCTGGTGAAAAGTTCGATCACCGCCCTTGGCGGCTTGGCCGGCGTCTGGGCAAGCGCTGTCGCGCCGCCAAACGCGAGGGCAGCAAGGAAGGCAGAAAAGGCGCGTAACCGGCGGGTCATTCTCGAAACTCGGCTTCAAGCTGACTGCGAGACGTTACCAAAGCGCTCAATAAGCCTCACTTGGAAATCACGTTGCCTTGAATTTGGGCTGTGGCCAGGTCGTATCCCCGTAATTCGCCAGCGCAGCCGCCTTGATCATGTTCGGGCGCCAGCGCCGATGCATCCAGAGCCATTGCTCAGGGTGCTCGCGCACCCAGCCTTCCACCACCGCGGTCATCATCGCCATGGCGCCCGTGACGTCGATCTCGCCGGCTTCGTCGCGGGGCAGGTCGAGCGGCGGTGTCAGTTCCAGCCGGAAGCGCTGCCCCGGCAGCCGGATGACCCGCACGCCATGGACCGGGCAGTCGAAGCGGCGTGCGAACTTGCCGAGGATCGGGTTGGTCAGGGCCGGGCGGCCCAGGAAGGGGATCACCACGCCCCGGGTGAAATGCTGGTCGATCAGCATGCCGAGATGGCCATCCTTCTCAAGCACGCCCTGCATCGCGAAGGCAGCGCCCTGCTTCGCCGCGGCAAGCCCGCCCATGGCGCCGGAGCGAATCTCGTGCACCACGTTGGCGATTGCCGGGTCATTCGGCGCGCGGAAGACCGCGGTTGTGTCGAGCTTGTAGGCCGCGGCGCAGATCGCCGGGAGCTCCCAGTTGGCGAGATGCGCCGAGAAGATCAGTCCTGGCTTCTCGTCATCCTTCAGCGCGACGAAATGCTCGATGCCGGAGACCTCGACCCGCGAGGGAGCATCCCGGTTGTCGTCGTCATAGTCGAAGAGGGTCTTGAGATGCGCGTACTCGGCAGCGGTGCGGCCGAGATTCTCCCAGGCTCCCCGCGCGATCGTCCGGACTTCGGCCTCGTTCTTCTCCGGGAAGGCGGCACGGATATTGGCCAGTGCGACGCGATTGACCGGGATCAGCGGGCTGACGCTGCGCAGCAGCCAGCCTCCGAGATCACTGGCGCGTTCCGGCCCGAGCAGGCGCAGGAAACCGAACAGAGCCCGGATCAGGCCGATCATGACGGCCGCAACGAGCCGGCCCGCGAAGTGCTTCAAACGTCTCAATGCCGCGAGGGCCTCTTTCCGAAGAGCCGGAAAGGCCCGGCGCCAGCCGCGCGACTTGCGTCAGGAATACGCGCCGGTCAAGTCTGGCGCGCGAATTCCGGGCTCAGAAGGCGACAATGACCTTGCCGAACACCTTGCGGCCCTCAAGTCGGGCGAGCCCCTTCTCGAAATCCTCGAGTGGGAAGACCGAGTCGATCACCGGCTTCATGCCGCCCGCCATCTTCTCCAGCGACTGCGCGATGTTCTCGATGCGGCAGCCGAAGGAGCCGAAGATGCGGTATTGCTGCTGGAAGAGCTGCATCAGGTTCATCGTGGTCGAGGGGCCCGACGTTGCGCCGCAGGTGACGAGCCTGCCGCCGCGCTTCAGGCAAAGCAGCGAGCCATTCCAGGTATCGGCACCGACATGCTCGAAGACGACATCGACGCCCTTGCGCTTGGTGAGCTGGCGCACTTCGCCCTCGAAGCGCTCGGTCTTGTAGTTGACCACGAAATCGGCGCCGAGCGCCTTGGCCTTGGCACCCTTCTCGTCGTCGCCGACGGTGGTGTAGACCGTGCAGCCGATCGCCTTGGCCATCAGGATCGCGGCGGTGCCGATGCCGGAGCCGCCGGCGTGAACGAGAATGGATTCACCCGGCTCCAGCTTGGCATTGTCGAAGAGCATGTGCTGCACCGTGCCGAAGCCGATCGGCGCGCAGGCGGCCTCCTCGAAGGAGACGCCCTTCGGAGCCTTGATCACGAGGCGCTCGGGCCGGTTGATCAGCTCGCGGGCGAAGCCGTCGATATGGAAGCCCATGATGCCGGCGACATTCTCGCAGAGATTGTCGCGACCCTCGCGGCAGGCCTTGCAGTGGCCGCAGGTCTCGGCGCCGTACATGGTGACGGTGTCGCCCTCCCGGAAACGGCTGACACCTTCGCCGACAGCCACAACCTCGCCTGCGGCCTCGACACCGGCCGCCTGAGGCATCTTGCGCTTGGCGAAGGCCATGCCGCGGAAACCCCAGACATCGAGATAGTTCAGGCCGACGGCGCGCACGCGAATCTGCACCTCGCCGGCGGCGGGTGGCGGCGGCGGGTCGATTTCGGTCAGGCGCAGGTCACGGTCGCCGAAGAGCTGGAGGGAACGCATGTCGAGCCTTTCAAATACGCATCTACCGGCTGAGCGCGCTCAGCGATGCACGCCGAGCTGTGCCGTCAGGCCACCATCAATCGGCAGGACGGTGCCGGTGATATAGCCGGCCGGGGGGCTCATCAGGAAGGTGGCGAGCCCGGCGATCTCCTCGGGCTTCGCGAAGCGGCCGGCGGGGATCTGGCTTTCCATCTTTTCCCGATAGGCGGCGTAGGGGGCCATCATGTCGGTATCGATGAAGCCCGGCGCGATCACGTTGACGGTGACGCCGCGCTTGCCGGTTTCGACGGCCAGGGTGTTGGCATAGGAAATCAGCGCGCCCTTAGAGGCGGCATAGGCGGCGTTGCCCGGATTGCCGCGCAGCGCGGCCACGGATCCGATCGCGACGATGCGTCCGCTGCGGGCGCGGAGCATGCCGCGCATCAGGCTCTTGGCAAGACGCGTGAAGGCCCAGAAATTGACCTGCATGATCGCTTCGGCCTTGTCCTGCACCATCATCGCTGCGAGCGTGTCGTAGGGTTGTCCGGCGTTGTGGATGAAGCCGAAATAGCTGTCGCCCTCGACCGCCTCGCAGAATGTGTCCAGGGCTGGCTTGTCGGCGAGATCGAGCGGCAGCGCGCGAACGGCCTGGCCGGGATGTGCCGCGCCGATCTCGGCTGCCAGCGCCAGCGCCTGATCGGCCGATGACCGATAGGTGAAATCGACATCATGCCCTGCGGCTGCGAGCGCGCGCACGATCTCGGCGCCAACGCCCTTGGCGCCGCCGGTGACGAGAATGCGGGTCATGCCGCCTCCGGGGGGGCGGTCAGCACGAGACAGGTGTTTTGCCCGCCGAAACCGAAGGAATTGGAGATGACGGTCCTGACCTTGGCGTCGCGCGCCGTATTCGGCACGACATCGAGGGCAATGGCAGCGTCTGGCAGGTTGTAGTTGATCGTCGGCGGGATGCGGCCATTGGCGATGGTCAGAAGCGAGATCACCGCCTCGACTGCACCAGCGGCTGTGAGCGTATGGCCGATCATCGACTTGTTCGAGGAGATCGGCAGGCGCGCCATGCGCTCGCCGAAGACGGCGGAGCAGCTCATCGCCTCCATCTTGTCATTCTCGGGCGTCGAGGTGCCGTGCGCGTTGATGTAGTCGACATCGTCCGGCGTCAGCCCGGCATCGGCCAGTGCATCCTGCATGGCGAGGATCGCGGGCTTGCCGTCCGGGCTCGAACGCGTGCGGTGGAAGCCGTCGCCACGCTCGCCGCAACCGGCGACGATGCCGAGGATGGTCGCGCCACGCGCCAGGGCGTGGTCGTAATCCTCGAGAACCAGCGCCCCGGCCCCTTCGCCCATGACGAAACCGTCGCGGTTCTTGGAAAAGGGCTTGGACGCGCCTTCCGGCGGATCGTTCTGCGTCGACAATGCCGAGAGCAGGGAGAAGCGGATCAGCGCCTCGGCATGGACCGAGCCGTCAGTGCCGACGCACAGCGCCGCGCTCGTCTCGCCGCGCCGGATCGCCTCCACGCCCATCTGGATGGCGGTTGCGCCCGACGAGCAGGCGGTCGAGAGCGAGATCGGCGAACCTCGGGTCCCAAACCGATCGGCGATGTGATCGGCGACGCCTCCGAACAGGAAGAGCTCATGCATCGGCTTGTGTTTGTGCGCGGCGGCGGCGCGCAGCAATCCGTCATAATCGACGTCGCCGTCGATGGCTTGCGCCAGTTCCTGCTTCTGCGGCCATTCCATCTCGACCGGAGGAACGGCCATGAAGAGTTCGCCGGGAAAATCACCGTCCGAGCCGAGCCCGCTTTGGCTCACGGCCTCCTCTGCGGCAAGCGTCGCGAGCTTCTCGGAAAGCTGAGGCGCCGTGAAAGGCGCATCGAAGAGGAAATCGACCGTGCCGGCGATGGTCGTGCGCAGCCCGTCGATCGGAAAGCGCTCGATGCGATGGATGCCCGAGCGCCCGGCGGTCAGCGCCTCCCAGTTGGTCTGCTTGCCCTGGCCGAGCGAGGTGACGACACCCAGTCCGGTGACGGCGACGACGGGGCGGCCCTTGGAGTCGCGATGCTGTGCGCTCATGGCGATATCCTCACGCTTTCACGAGGCGCGCCGCGCCTTCTCCGCGCCAATGGCCGGCGCCGGTGACGATCGCTTCGCTTGCCTGGCCATTGGCAAGGGCGATGGCGGCAAGGGCAACCGAAATGGGGAATGCAGCCTCGAGGCTGTGGCCAACGAGATCGCCTGTGGCAATGCGTTTGGCGGCGGGCAGGTTGGCGATGGCCGATGCCTCTTCGCCGGTGACGCCGGCTGCGCCGGTCGCCGCCGAGATGACGAGGGCTGAAGACGACACTGCGCCGAAGCCGGCAACCAGCTTGCGCAATGTGGCCTCGACCGCGCCCTGCTCGCTGCGGCGCGCGCGGGCGGCCGCGACATGGCTGAGGCCGGCCAGAACCTTGGCGCCACGCGCCTTGGCGCGCTCGGCTGATTCGAGGACGAGGAACGCTGCGGCGCTGCCGGTGATCAGTCCCGGCGCATCCTGCCGTTCGAAGACGGGTGCGAAATCACCCTTGCGCAAATAGCCACCGGCTTCGAGCAGCAGCAGCATGTCGCGACGCTCGGCATTGTAGGCGCCGCCCACCAGCATCACGTCTGCCTGGCTGGAGGCGACGCGGGCATGGGCGGTGCGGATCGCGTCGACGCCGGCCTGCTCTTCGCCCATGAAGGTGCGCGAAGCGCCGGTGACGCCGTGGACGATCGCGATATTGCCGGCGAGAAGATTGGAGAGCTGCGCCAGGAAGAGCGTCGGGCGCAGGTCGCCCATCAGCCGCTCGTTCAGGAAGGCGCCAGGCTGGTTCGCGCCGCGCAAGCCGGTCAGGATCGCGGAATCGACAGCATGATCGCGTTCGCCACCACCGGCCGCGACGATGACCTGGAGCTCGCTCTTGGCTTCGACGTCGTCCTTCAGGCCGGCAGCATCGAGGGCAAGACCTGCGGCATAGACGCCAAGCCGCTGCCATGGCTCCATCTGGCGCTGGTCGGATTTCTTCGGAATCTGCCGATCGAGTTCGAGCGGCTTCAGCCGGTGCACGGGATAGGGCGCGAAACTCTCGGTATCGACGACCGGTGCAACGGAGGCGGCCAGAGCCGCTGCATGCGTCTCGATGCCTTCGCCCAGGCTGGAGGCCAGGCCGATGCCAGTGATGACGACGTCACGCATCATGTCAGTTCCGTTCCGGGACGAGGCCGATCGCCGCGATCCGTTGCTCCATCAACGTCCGCATGTCGGCCGGGAACGGCATCAGGCGGAAACGCAGCTCGGCATCGCAGATCGGCTTGCCGTCGATCGCGATTCTTGCCTTGGTGGCGGCGTAGCCCGAGCCTTCGTGAACGAGCTCTGCACTGACATCCAGCACCGCATCAGGTTCGACGAAGGTGCGGAAGCGCGCCTTGTCGACCATCATCAGGAACGGCATCTGCTGCAACTGGTTGAGAGCGAGCAGAAGATAGCCGGAAGCCTGGGCCATGGTCTCGGTGAGGAGCACGCCGGGAACAAGCGGGTGGCCGGGGAAATGCCCCTCGAAAACGGGGCTCGCGCTCGGCACGGTMGAACGTGTGGCGATGCGCTTCTGCGACGGATCGAAGGTCACGACCGTGTCGATCATGTCGAAATATTCGAGGCGCATGCGGGTCCTGACCGGGTGGCGAGCAACAGATGCGCCGAGCGGGCGAGGGAACGCCCGGCTCGGCTGCATCATGCTCTATCGGGAGAGGGTGTCCGTCTCAAGGCCGCCTCGCGAATTCATCGAAGCGGCGGCCCTGCGAGCGAAATTCAGGCCTTCTTGGCGGCGACGAGGTCGTCGATGCGCTGGCACAGGTTCTCAAGCACGAAATACTGCTCGGCCGGCGCTTTGCCTTCGTTGACCTCCTGGGTCCACTGCTCGAGCGGCAACTTGATGCCGAAAGCCTTGTCGATCGCGAAGGCGATGTCGAGGAAAGCCAGCGAGTCGATGCCGAGGTCTTCGATGGCGTGGCTCTGGGGCGTGATCTTCTCGCGAGGAATATCGCAGGTCTCCGAAATGATACCGGCGACCGTCTCGAACGTGGCGGACATGCGGGTGCTCCCGTCGTCTTGGATTGTGGCGGCGGACATCCGGGCGCGCTGGCGCGCGCCTGCCCCAAGCCCCCCGCCAAGGATGGCTGTGACGCCCCATTACACCTACGCCTGCGCGAGGACAACTGGAGGCGCCGCAAGGCGAAACAGGGCCGGCCAGAGGCCGGCCCTGCATGTCGATGTCCCCGGCCCCGTCAGACGGAGCCAGGGCAGGGCGCGGACTACGCCGCGATGCCGCGCAGCACGTAGTGCAGGATGCCGGCGTTCTTGAAGTAATCGAGCTCGTCCAGCGTATCGATGCGGCAGAGAATCGGGACATTCTTGAGCGTGCCGTCGGCGAAGGTGATCTCCGCCTCCAGCATCTGGCGCGGCTTGACCGTAGCCAGCCCCTTGATGGTGACGCTCTCGTCACCCTTCAGGCCCAGCGAGGCCCAGCTCGTGCCTTCCGCAAGCGTGAAGGGGACAACGCCCATGCCGACGAGATTCGAGCGATGGATGCGCTC
Source organism: Allobosea sp. 05T422_2 (assembly GCF_056396265.1). Lineage (NCBI taxonomy): Bacteria > Pseudomonadati > Pseudomonadota > Alphaproteobacteria > Hyphomicrobiales > Alloboseaceae > Allobosea > Allobosea sp. 05T422_2. Next base: position 23,001 of record NZ_JBFTLD010000036.1, read on the forward strand.
GAAGCTCTGCGCGATCACGGCCTTGACGCCGAGCAGGTTGGTGCCCTTCGCCGCCCAGTCACGCGAGGAGCCGTTGCCGTATTCGACGCCGGCGAAGATGACCAGCGGCACCTTCTCCTCCTGGTAGCGCATGGCCGCGTCGTAGATCGGCAGCTCTTCCTTGCTGGGATAGTGGATGGTGTAGCCACCCTCGCGCCCGTTCGGCCCCATCATGTGGTTGCGGATGCGGATATTGGCGAAGGTGCCGCGCATCATCACCTCATGATTGCCGCGCCGCGTGCCGTACTGGTTGAAGTCGGCGACGGCGACGCCGTGCTCGGTCAGGTACTTGCCCGCCGGCGAGGCGGCCTTGATCGAGCCGGCCGGCGAGATGTGGTCGGTCGTGATCTTGTCGCCGAACAGGCCGAGGATGCGCGCGCCGACGATCTCGGTGACCGGCGAAGGCTTCCTGCCCATGCCCTGGAAATAGGGCGGGTTCTGCACATAGGTCGAGGCATCGTCCCAGGCGTAGGTCTGGCTCTCCGGGGTCTTCACGTCCTGCCAGTGCTGGTCGCCCTTGAACACGTCGGCATATTTCGCCTCGAAGATGGCGCGCGTGACGTTCTGGGCGATGAAGCTCTGGATCTCCTTGTTGGAGGGCCAGATGTCCTTCAGGAAGACGGGCTGGCMGTCCTTGCCCGTGCCGAGCGGCTCGGTCGTCAGGTCCTTCTGGACGCTGCCGGCGAGCGCATAGGCGACGACCAGCGGCGGCGATGCGAGGTAGTTCGCCTGCACGTCCGGCGAGACGCGTCCTTCGAAATTGCGGTTGCCGGAGATCACGGCGCCCGCGATCAGGCCCTGATCATTGATCGCCTTCGAGATCGGGCCCGGCAGGGGACCGGAATTGCCGATGCAGGTGGTGCACCCGAAGCCGACCAGGTTGAAGCCGAGCGTGTCGAGGTCGGTCTGGAGGCCGGACTTGGCGAGATACTCCGCCACGACCTGCGAGCCGGGGGCAAGCGAGGTCTTGACCCAGGGCTTCACCGTCAGGCCCTTGGCGACCGCGTTGCGGGCGAGCAGGCCCGCGGCCATCAGCACCGAGGGGTTCGAGGTGTTGGTGCAGGAGGTGATGGCGGCAATGACGACATCGCCATGGCCGAGATCATGGGCGCGGCCTTCGACGGGAACCCGGCGGGCAATCTCGGCGCCCTTCTTGTATTCGGTGTCCATCGCTGCGGCGAAGCCCTTGGCGACGGCGCCGAGGTCGACGCGGCCCTCGGGGCGCTTCGGGCCGGCCATCGAAGGCTGGACCGTGGTCAGGTCGAGTTCCAGCGTGTCGGTGAAGACCGGGTCCGGCGTCTCGATGGTGGCGAACAGGCCCTGTGCCTTGCTGTAGGCCTCGACCAGCGCGATCCGATCCGACTTGCGGCCGGTGGTGGTGAGATAGTCGATCGTTTCGGCGTCGACCGGGAAGAAGCCGCAGGTTGCACCGTATTCCGGGCCCATATTGGCGATGGTGGCGCGGTCGGCGAGCGTCAGGTTGTAGAGGCCGGGGCCGAAGAACTCGACGAACTTGCCGACGACACCCTTCTTGCGCAGCATCTGGGTGACGGTCAGCACGAGGTCGGTCGCGGTGATGCCTTCGCGCAGCGAGCCGGTGAGCTTGAAGCCGATGACCTCGGGCAGAAGCATGGACTGCGGCTGGCCGAGCATGGCAGCCTCGGCCTCGATGCCGCCCACGCCCCAGCCGAGCACGGCCAGGCCGTTGACCATGGTGGTGTGCGAATCGGTACCGACGACGGTGTCGGGATAGGCGACCTCGACCTCCTTGCCGTCGATCGTCTCGGTCCGGGTCCAGACGGTCTGGGCGAGGTATTCGAGATTGACCTGATGGCAGATGCCGGTACCGGGCGGGACGACGCGGAAATTGTCGAAGGCGCCCTGGCCCCATTTCAGGAAGCGGTAGCGCTCGCCGTTGCGCTCATATTCCAGCTCGACATTCTGCGAGAGGGCCTTGGGCGTGCCGAACTCGTCGACGATGACCGAATGGTCGATGACGAGGTCGACGGGGACGAGCGGGTTGATCTTGGCCGGATCGCCGCCGAGCGCGACGACGCCATCGCGCATCGCGGCCAGGTCGACCACTGCCGGAACGCCGGTGAAATCCTGCATCAGCACGCGTGCGGGCCTAAAGCCGATCTCCTTGCCGGCMTTGCCCTTGTCGGACAGCCAGGCAACGAAGCCCTCGATGTCGGTCTTGGTGACCGAGCGGCCATCCTCGAAGCGCAGCAGGTTCTCGAGCAGAACCTTCATGGAGAAGGGAAGCTTCGAAATGCCGGGAAGGCCGTTCGCCTCGGCGTCGGGCAGGGAGTAATAGACGTAGCTCTTGCCGCCGACGTCGAGCGTCTTGCGGGACTTGAAGGAATCCTGGTTAGCCATGCGGGCATAATCCTGATCAAGGGGTTGCGGTCGCGATTCGGTCGCCCTTGCGGGCAGGCGAGATCGAAGGCCTAATGCGCATGACGCGCGCGCCGCCCCGGGAGTGCCCGAGCCCCGCGCCGGATCGGCGTGCGGCGTAGCCGAGCGTTCTATAGATCAATTCCAAGAAGCCCGCTACATGAACGAAACGCGTGCGTGGCAGCTTCTGACGCACGGGAAGATGCCCTGGCCTTGACGCAGTTTTCCTACGCCCCACTCACGCTGAGCGCCGAAGACCTGGCTTGCCGCCGAGGCGGGCGACTGGTTTTCGAAAAGCTGGACTTCACGCTCGGGAGCGGGGAGGCGATTGCGCTCACCGGCCGCAACGGCGCCGGCAAGTCGAGCCTGATCGCCATGATCTGCGGGCGGTTGCGGCCCGCCGGGGGAGTTTTGCGAGTAACCGGCATCGGCGATGCGCCCCTGATGGAGCAGATCCATCTCGTCGGTCATCGCGACGGATTGAAAACGGCGCTGACGGCGCGCGAGAATCTCGATTTCGTCCAGGCCCTGCTCGGCGAGCCCGGGCTCGCCGCCGATGAGGCGCTTGCCGCTATCGGTTTGCCGCATGTCGCGGCTCTGCCGGTCGGCTATCTCTCGGCCGGGCAGCGCCGGCGCGTCGCGCTGGCACGGCTCCTGGTTTCACGACGGCCGCTCTGGCTGCTCGACGAACCGGCCTCGGCGCTCGATACGGCCTCCCAACACATGCTGATCGGGCTGATGCAGGCTCATCTCGATGCGGGCGGCGCGATCCTGGCGGCGACGCACGGCCCGCTTGGCCTGGAAACGGCGCGCGAGATGAGGATCGGGCCGTGAGCGGAGCTTTCCTGGCGATCCTGAAACGCGACCTCGCCCTGGCGGCTCGTGCCGGCGGAGGCGGGGAGCTCGCGCTGGTGTTCTTCCTGACACTGGTCGTGCTGGTGCCTTTCGCACTCGGGCCCGATCTCAATCTGCTCTCGCGGATCGGCCCGGCCATTCTCTGGCTCGGAGCGTTGCTTGCGACCCTGATCGGGCTCGACCGGCTCTTCCAGGGCGATGAGGAGGACGGTTCTCTCGACCTGATCCGCGCCTCGGCCCTGCCCCTGGAACTCGCCGTACTGGCCAAGGGGCTCGCCCATTGGCTGACGACCGGCCTGCCGCTGGCGCTGGCTGCCCCGCTGCTTGGCCTGCTGGTCGCGCTTCCCGCCGAGGCGATGCTGCCGGTCGCCGGGACGCTGCTGGTCGGGACGCCGGCGCTTAGTTTCATCGGCGCCACGGGAGCCGCGCTGACGGCCGGCCTCAAGCGGGGCGGCCTGATCCTGCCGATCCTCGTCGCGCCGCTGACGGTACCCGTGCTGATCTTCGGCGTCTCGGCTTCGAACAGCGCGCTTGGCGGCACGGTGCCCTTCCTGACGCCGTTTCTGATTCTGTGCGCCTTGTCGCTCGCGACGCTCGTGATCGGCACCATCGCCGCTGCTGCGGCGCTCCGGCAGGCGGACTAGGCTGCGACGCCATGGCCATCGGCTGCGATTGTGAAGCGTGAAGCCGGTTGCTACATCCTCACTCGTCAAATGAAGAGCAAAAGGGCCGCATGGCTAGCCTGATCGAACTGGCGAATCCGACGCGTTTCATGCGCCTGTCGAGCCGGCTGCTGCCCTGGCTTGGGGGCGCGGCCGCGTTGCTGCTTGCCGTCGGCTTCTATCTCGCTTTTTTCGTCGCGCCGGCGGATTACCAGCAGGGCGAAACCATCCGCATCATGTTCGTGCATGTGCCGGCTGCCTGGCTCGCGCTGATGTTCTACTCGATGATGGCGGTCTCGGCACTGGGCACCCTGGTCTGGCGCCATCCGCTTGCGGATGTGGCGCAGAAGGCGGCGGCTCCGATCGGAGCCTGCTTCGCGCTGATCTGCCTGATCACGGGGGCTCTCTGGGGCAAGCCGATGTGGGGGACCTATTGGGTCTGGGATGCGCGGCTCACCTCGGTGCTCGTGCTCTTCCTGATCTATCTCGGCATCATGGCGCTGTGGCGCACGCTCGACGATCCCTCGCGCGCCGGGCGGGCAGTGGCGATCCTGACACTGGTCGGCTTCGTCAATGTGCCGATCATCAAGTTCTCCGTCGATTGGTGGAATACGCTGCACCAGCCGGCATCGGTCTTTCGCGCCGGCGGGCCGACCATTCATCCCGCCATGCTCTGGCCGCTCCTGATCCTGGCAGTCGGCTTCACGCTGCTGGCGTTGGCGCTGCATCTCGTCGCCATGCGGGCCGAGATCATGCGCCGCCGGGTCCGGACGCTGACGATCTTCGAGGCCGAGAGGCTGGACCGGCTGGCGGCGGAGGTCGCGGTATGAGCGCGTTTGGGCCGCATGCCGGCTACATCCTGACCGCCTATGCGTCTGTCGTGATGATCCTCGGCGGGCTGATTCTGATGACCTGGCGCGATCACCGCGCGCAAAGGCAGGCTCTCGACGCGCTGGAACAGCGCGGCGCCGGCCGCCGTTCCGGGAAGGCATTGTCGTGAGCGAGGTCGAGAGCGCGCCAGGCCGGCGCTCGCCGCTGGTTTTCCTGATTCCCCTGATCCTGTTTGCCGGGCTGTCCCTGGTCTTCCTGGTCGGGCTGTTCAGCGGGGATGCCAGCAAGGTTCCATCGGCGCTGATCGGCAAGCCGGCTCCGACGATCGCGCTGACCGCGCTCGAAGGGTTGCAGCGCGACGGGCAGCCAGTCCCGGCCTTCACCATGGCCGACCTGGCCAAGGGGCGGGCCACCATCGTCAATGTCTTCGCGAGCTGGTGCGCGCCCTGCCGCGTCGAGCACCCGCATCTTGTCGCGATGGCTGAGGCGCCCGTGGTCAAGCAGGGCAAGGTCGCCGTGGTCGGGCTGAATTACAAGGACGAGGCCGAGAATGCCCGCCGCTTCCTGGGAGCGCTCGGCAATCCCTATTCTGCCGTGGGCGTCGATCGCGCCGGCCGTGGCGCAATCGAMTGGGGCGTCTATGGCGTGCCGGAAACCTTCTTGATCGGCCCGGACGGGCGGATCGTCGACAAGCATGTCGGCGCGCTCGATGTGAACAGCGCGCAGAAGCTGCTGGCGAAGGCGGCTGCGCTGGCGAAGTGAGCCGGGCCGCCCGGCCCGGTCGTGTCCGTCATGCCGGGCCAAACCCAAGCATGACGGGGAGCGAGCCGGTCAGGCTGCCTTCTTGCCGTTGATCAGGCTCTCGAACATGCCGCGCCCATCGGTGCCGCCCGTGAGCGAATCGATCAGGTTTTCCGGATGCGGCATCAATCCGAGCACATTGAAGCCGGGCGAGTAGATGCCGGCAATGCCGTTCAGCGAACCATTGGGGTTGGCTTCGGCGGTGACCTGACCGTCGGCGTCGGCGTAGCGGAAGGCCACCAGGCCCTCGCCTTCGAGGCGCGCCAAGGTCTCGGGATCAACGATATAGTTGCCTTCGCCATGGGCGATGCAGACATCGATGACCTGGCCCTTGGTGTAGGCGCGGGTGAAGGCGGTATCAGCGCGTTCGACGGTGAGATGCTGGCGCTTGCAGACGAATTTCAGATTGGCGTTGCGGGCAAGGACACCCGGGAGCAACCCCGCTTCGCAGGCGATCTGAAAGCCGTTGCAGATGCCGAGCACATAGCCGCCGCGCGCCGCATGGGCTCGCGTCGCATCCATGATATGGGCCCGGCCGGCGATGGCGCCGCAGCGCAGATAGTCGCCATAGGAGAAGCCGCCCGGCAGCACGACGAGATCCGTGCCGGCCGGAAGCTCCGTGTCCGCATGCCAGACATGGGTKACGGTGGCACCGGCCTGCCGCAGGGCAGTGGCGACATCACCCTCGCGATTGGATCCGGGGAAAGTGACGACGGCGGCTTTCATCGTCTCACGCTCCGATTTCGACGCGGTAATTCTCGATGACGGTGTTGGCGAGCAGCTTCTCGCAGGCATCCTTGAGCGCGCTCTCGGCGGCGGCCTTGTCGCCGGCGGTGAACTCGATGTCGAAGACCTTGCCCTGACGCACCGAGCCGACACYGTCGATGCCGAGCGATTTCAGAGCGCCTTCGATCGCCTTGCCCTGCGGATCGAGCACGCCGTTCTTGAGGGTGACGGTGACGCGGGCTTTCATTGTGCTCTCCGGGCAGGGCTTCTGCGGGGTGCCTTAGCGGCGAATCGGTTCGGGCTCAACCACATGTCAGGGCTTCACGGCGAATCAGCGGCTGCGCCAGGCGGCGCGTGCATAGTTTTGCGCGGCCTCGGCATCGTTGCTGACCGCGATCGCCATGACGAGCTTGCCGGCTTCCCTGCCATAGAGGATCGCGGTTGCCGCAAGCAGTCCGGTCTCGCCCTTGCCGCGAATTTCGACGAGCAATCCGGACGGACCGCCGCCATCGAAGCGGGAAACGCTGGTGGTGCTCTTGACCGTGGCCGCTGTGGGCCTGGGCTTCGCGCCCTTTGCAGCATCGACCGGCTTCGAGAATTCACGCGCCAGACGGGCTGGGTCGGTGGCGAGGCCTCGTTCGAACTCGTCGGCCTTGCGGCCTTCAACGGCGATCAAGGCTGCGACAGCGGGGCGCAGGCAGGGCGCGCCGGCGCAATAGACGATGGTACGGGGCTCGAGGCCGTCATTGACGACCCAGGAGCCGATCGGCAGCGGCTGCCAGCCCCGATCGGCCGCCAGCTCGGCAAGGCCGGGTCCGAAATGGTTGCTGCAGGCGGTGAGCAGGCTCAGGCCGCCGAGCAGCGCAGCCAAAAGCAAACGGGAGCGCAGGCGCTCCCGTTTCCAATTCGCTGTCACGGCTCCGCCAGTGCTCACTGCACCAGGCGAGGTCCGGCGGCAGGGCCGGCCTTTTCGTTCTCGCCCATGATGCCGAGGCGGCGGGCCACTTCGGTATAGGCCTCGATCAGCCCACCCATGTCGCGACGGAAGCGGTCCTTGTCCATCTTGTCCTTGGACTTGATGTCCCAGAGCCGGCAGGAATCMGGGCTGATCTCGTCGGCGACGACGATGCGCATCATCTCGCCTTCCCAGAGCCGGCCGCATTCCATCTTGAAGTCGACGAGGCGGATGCCGGCGCCGAGGAACAAGCCGGAGAGGAAATCATTGACGCGGATGGCRAGCGCCATGATGTCGTCGATTTCCTGGGGCGTCGCCCAGCCGAAGGCGGTGATGTGCTCTTCCGAGACCATCGGATCGTTCAGCGCGTCGTTCTTGTAATAGAACTCGATGATCGAGCGCGGCAGCTGCGTGCCCTCTTCGAGACCGAGCTTAGTCGAGAGCGAGCCGGCGGCGACGTTGCGCACCACCACCTCGAGCGGAATGATCTCGACCTCGCGGATCAGCTGCTCGCGCATGTTCAGCCGACGGATGAAATGCGTCGGCACGCCGATATCGTTGAGATTGGAGAAGATGTGCTCGGAGATCCTGTTGTTCAGGACGCCCTTGCCGTCGATCACCTCATGTTTTTTGGCGTTGAAGGCGGTGGCGTCGTCCTTGAAGTGCTGGATCAGCGTACCGGGCTCCGGTCCCTCATAGAGGACCTTCGCCTTGCCTTCGTAAATGCGACGGCGGCGATTCATCGGGATGTACCGTGGCTTGAGGAAATCCAAAATCGGCCTTTCTCTGGTCGCGGTTGCCCGCKGCGGGATCGTGGCCCCTGTTCCGCCGGTCCTTCGCAAGCCTCGCCTTAGATCTGCGCTCGGACGCGATCGGCCTGGATTGCGGATTGGTCCGGTTCAAAGCGAGCATAGCCCAATCGGCCACCCTCGCGACCGCTATATGGCGCTTCTGCACTGCAAACGCAACAAACCGGGCGAAGGGCCMGATCGCCAGATTGCAATCCGCGCYGGCCCTGGGCGCTGCGGCACCCTATATCGCTTGGAGAAGCCACCCGGAGCCCGCAAGAGGACTTAACCCGCATGACGACATTCGATCAGCGCAAGGATGCCTTCGAGAACAGGTTCGCCCTCGACGAGGAGCTGCGCTTCAAGGCGACGGCCCGGCGTAACAAGCTTCTCGGCCTCTGGGCAGCCGAGAAGCTCGGCAAGAGCGGCGCTGAAGCGGACGCTTACGCTAAGTCCGTAGTCTTGGCCGATTTCGAGGAGGCCGGCGACGATGACGTGCTGCGCAAGGTGAGGTCCGATTTCGCAACTGCGAGCGTCGCGGTTGCGGACGAGGAGATTCGCCGCGTGATGACCGAGCTCCTGATCAGGGCCGCAGAGGAAGTCCAGGCCGGGCGCTAGTGGCGAATCCCTGTTTCACGTGAATCGGCACGGCCGGTTCACCAAACGCAGGACGTGGTTGAAACGGGCGCATGAGCGCCCGTTTGTTTTTGTGCGAGTTTGCTGCCCACTGTCCTCGTCCCGCCGTGTCTCAAGAGCGGGCTCAACCGGATGAAAACGCCGATGTCTTCCGCCAAGCCAACCGTCCTGTCCTCGCTCGCCGATCGTCTCGCCAAGGGCGATACGCTCCTGTCTGCCTGGTGCGGGCTTCCCGATCCGAGCATTGCCGGAGTGCTCGCGCAGGAAGGTTTTGACGCCGTCACGCTCGACATGCAGCACGGGCCGATCACGCTTGGCGAGGTCATCCGGGCGATCCCGCTGATCAATGCGGCCGGAAAGCCTGCTTTGGCGCGGATCGCGGTTGGCGAATTCCAGAACGTGTCGAAGCTGTTCGATGCCGGCGTCTCGGGCGTGATCGCGCCGATGATCAACACCATGGAGGATGCGCGCCGTCTGGCGGCCTATGCCAAGTATCCGCCGCTCGGAGAACGCAGCTGGGGCAGCTATGGCGGCCTGGGCGCTTCGGGGCTCGATGCCAATAGCTATCTCAAGGCCGCCAATCGTTTCTCGATGACCTTCGCGATGATCGAGACGCGCGAGGCCATGGCGATTCTCGACGATATTCTGGCGCTTGAAGGCATCGACGCGTTGTTCGTTGGCCCATCCGATCTTTCGATCGCATTGTCCGGCGGAGCGTCGGTCAACGCCTCGGCGAAGGAGGTCGACGAGGCCCTGCGTCACATCGTGGCCCGTGCGTCTGCCGTGAACAAGCCGGTCGCATTCTATGCCGCCACCGCCGAGAGGGCGAAGGAGGGTGTCGAGATGGGAGCCAGGCTTGTCACCGTGATGAGCGATTCGGGCTTCCTGCGCGCGGCCGCTCAGGCCGCGCTCAAAGTGGTTCGCGGCTAAGGTCCGATCCAACCTTCTGTATTCGCATCGGCTTTCCCGAAAGCCGCACTCCACTTCGCGGGCCGATGCTTTAGGCGTTGATCCCCTCGCGGCGCTTCAGCGCGGCGTAGTAGGCCCAGAGCAGTCTGGCTGCCACGCCGCGCCAGGGGCGCCAGGCCTCGGCCATCTCCTGCAGCTCGCCCGGTTTCGGGCGGGCATCGAGGCCGAAGGCGACGCGTGCAGCCTCCTGGATGGCGAGATCGCCGGCTGCGAAGCCGTCGCGGTGTCCGAGGCAGAACAACAGATAGATATCCGCGGTCCAGGGTCCGATGCCGGAGACGGCGGTCATGTGCTCGTGGATATATTCCGGCGTACCGCCCTCCAGAGACCCCAGGTCGAGCGTTCCGTCGACCATTGCCGCGGCAACGGCGCGCAGGGTGCGCTGCTTCGGCCGCGAGAGACCGGACAGCCGCATATCCTCATCGCTTGCAGCGAGCACGCGCTCCGGCGTGAGCGGCGTCAGGACCGACTCGACCCGGGTCCAGACGGCGCGCGCGCTCGCCACCGAAAGCTGCTGCGCCACGATGATCGTTGCCAGCCCCTTGAAGCCGCCCTCGCGGCGACGCAGCGGCGGCAGGCCGGTCCGGTCGATGATGGCGCTCCAGCTCGGGTGAAGCGGGCGGAGCGCGGCCATGCCCTCTTCGAGGTCGGCGTCACAGGTGATTCTGGTCATCGTCGCTTCTTGAACCGGGATGGTGGCAGTGCGCGCGCGTCAGGAGAGTTGGCTGTGTCCGAAGACTTAGGCATTCCTGAAGACTTGGCCCAGTCATGGCCAGACCATAGAGAGGGCCCATGGCAACGTCCTCACGCGATTGCGACAGACCGGTGTTTCGTTTCGCGCCCAGCCCGAACGGCCGGCTACATCTCGGCCACGCTTTCTCGGCGCTGATGAACGAGCGCCTGGCCAAGCGATTGGGCGGCAGGCTGCTGCTGCGCATCGAGGATATCGACGTCGCGCGCTGTCGGCCGGAATTCGAGCAAGGCATCCATGACGATCTCGCCTGGCTCGGCATCCGCTTCGACGCCGCCATCCGCCGGCAGTCCGAACATTTCGACGATTATCGCGCCGCGCTCGGCCGGCTGCAGGCGAAGGCGCTGATCTATCCCTGCTTCTGCTCGCGCGGGCAGATCATGCGTGCAGTGGAGGTCAAGGAAGCAGAGGCGGGCCGGCCCTGGCCGCGCGATCCCGACGGATCGCCGCTCTATCCCGGGACTTGCTGCGCGCTGCTTCCCGATGACGCGGGCAAGCGCGCGGCGAGCGGCGAGGCCCATGTGTTGCGGCTGGCGATGGGGCGGGCGGCGGCAGGGATCGGCGGGGAGGTCGGGTATCCGCTCTTCGATGAGGATGGGCGAGTGACGCGTGTAGCGGCTGCTCCCGCGCGCTGGGGGGATGTGGTTCTGGCACGCAAGGACGTGCCGACCAGCTACCACCTTGCCGTAGTCGCGGATGACGCGCTTCAGGGCGTCACGCACGTCGTGCGCGGACGGGATCTCGAAGCGGCGACCGATATCCATCTCGTGCTGCAACACCTGCTCGACCTGCCGGTGCCGCGTTACCACTTCCATCGGTTGTTGCAGGACGAGACCGGCCAGAAGCTCGCCAAGAGCCGGATGTCGGAAGGCCTCGCGGAGCTGAGGGCACAGGGTGTTACGGCCGCAGACATCCGCGCGCGGCTCGGCTTTGCCTAGATCGGGCCGGATCCCATATCCGGTCCGCGGGCTATGTTTGGATCGGCCCGAAAGCGGCAACCCATTTTTTGGGCCGATGCATCGGCGGTTCAGCCGACGCCGAGCCAGGTCAGCCAGGCCGCGGTGGTAAAGAGCGAGAGCATGGTCGAGAGCGCGATCGCGCTCGAGGCATCGGCGACACCCTGCCGATAGCGCTCGGCGAAGAGATAGGCGTTGATCCCGCAGGGGCAGGCGGCGAAGAGCACTGCGACGCCTGACCAGTGCGCCGGCATCTCGAAGACGCGGGTCGCCAGCAGATAGACGATCAGCGGGTGAAGGCCKAGCTTGAGGGCGCTCAATACGGCCGGCAGACCGAGACCCGATTCCAGCCCGTAGCGCCGCATGGCGATGCCGAGGCTGATCAAGGCGCAAGGGACCGCGGCACCGGCGAGCAGGTCGACCAATGTCCAGACCGGGGCTGGGATGAAGCCGATCACCGGCCGCACCGCCGAGCCGAGCAGGATGCCGATGATGATGGGATGGGTGAAGAGCCTGCGGGCCATCATCTTCAGCGACGCCGAGCGGCCCTCGGCGAGCAGGGTTGCCGCCGTCATCGTCACAGGCAGGTGGATCGCCAGCAGCAGGCCGAGCGGCACCGCGCCGGCATCGCCATAGGCCTTCAGGATCATCGGCACGCCGACGAAGACCGTGTTGGACTGGGCCGCGGCGAAGCCCGAGACCACCAACTCCGGTCCCTTACGGCTGAAGACGCGGTGCGCAATCAGCATGGCCAGGGCCCAGACGATGGTGAGGCCGGTGAAATAGGAGATCCAGTAGCCCCAGGGTTGGCTCGCCGGGATGTCGGCCTTGGCCAGCGTCCGGAACAGCAGGCAGGGCACGGCCAGAACGAAGACGAAGTCGGAAAGACCTTCGCCGGTCGTMTCGCGGACCAGCTTCGTCCAGCGGGCGACATAGCCGAGGCCGATCAGGCCGAAGACGGGCAGGACGACAAGCAGGGAGGAGAGCATCGGCGCGACAGATTCGATGAGCGGGAGCGGGAAGGCGCCCCTCGCGATCGGTCTTGCAGCAGGCAAAGTCAAGGAAGCGGTGGCGCAAATAGCGGCATGGCCGTGCCGCGTTTTCGGTCAGTCCCGCGAGGGCACTAGCGCGCCTGGGCCAGCACGCCGCCCGAGCGCACGATCAAGCCCTGGATCTCGTCGCGCTGGCGCTTGAACTCGGCCAGCGTCTTGCCTTCGAGCTCGCGTCCTCGCGGAACGCGGATCTTCATCGGATTCACGAAGTTGCCGTTGACCATGACCTCGTAGTGCAGATGCGGTCCGGTGGAGAGGCCGGTATTGCCGAGATAGCCGATGACCTGGCCCTGGCGCACTTTCACACCGGCAGCGATGCCCTTGGCAAAACCCGACTGGTGCGAATAGGTCGTGACATACCCGTTCGCGTGCTGGAGTTCGATCCGCCGACCGTAGCCGGAGGCCCAGTCGGCCTTGATCACCGTGCCGTTGCCGGCGGCCAGGATCGGCGTGCCGATGCGGTTGGCCCAGTCGACGCCGGTATGCATCTTCGAATAGCGCATGACCGGGTGGTAGCGCATGCCGAAGCCGGAGCGCATCTCGGCATCGGTGATCGGCTTGCGCAGCAGGAACTTCTTCAGCGAGCGACCTTCCTCGTCAAAATAGTCGATCAGGCCGTCTTCAGGGGACTGATAGCGAAAGACCCGGCGGGTATCGCCGTTGATGGTGAGCGTTGCCGACAGGATTTCACCGCGCTCGCCTTCCTCGTCCTCGGTGAAGATCACCTCGAGATTGTCGCCGCCGCGCACGCGCTGCTGGAAGTCCAGGTCGTAGGAGAAAATCCGAACCAGCTCGTCGATCATCGGGCGCGGCAGGTCGTGGCGCAATCCGGTCTCGTAGAGGCTCTCATAGAGCCTGGCGCCGCCGGTATCCTCCTCGTCCTCTTCGTCTTCCGTGGTTGCCCTGCGGGGCGTGCCGACGATCTCCTGCTTCGGCAGCGAGACCGGAACGAAAGCGCCCTGGTCGTTGACCGCAATCGTCGCCTCGGGCTGGCCGTTGGTGAGCAGCGAGACGCGAACGATCTGGCGCGGATCGCCTGGCCGCGGACCGGGTGCAAACAGCGCTTGCAGGACTTGGCCATCCGGCAAGGCGGCAACGCGCACCTTGCCGCTGAAGGCCTGGATCATCGCCCTGATCTGCTCGGCCGGAGCTCCGGCATTGCGCATGACCTGTTCGAAATTCTCGCCGCGCCGGGTGATCAGCAGCTTGTCCTCGACAAGCGGCTCGCGGGATGCGGGGATGGGCGTCTTCAGTGCGTTGGTGACATTTTCAGGGACGACGCGCACCTCGATGCCGGAGAAGCGCGTGTCCGTGGCCGGAGAATAGGCAAGAAGATCGTTCGTGGCGCTGGGCGCCGCACCGCCGCCCAGCGTGCGGCTGAGCATCAGCTGTGGTGGGATCGGCAAGGGGCGTTGCCGGCCCGCCACGGCCTGGTTGGCGCGCTCTTCCTCGACCTGCTTGATCACGTCGGGGTCGCCGAGGCGTGGGCGCGCGGGCGGAATCGCGATCGTGGTGAGGTCGCGCTTGACGATGGTGACATCGGCATCCGGCATGTCGCCGGCCGGTTCGGCATAGCGCTCGGCGGGCTGGCCACCTTCCGCAAACAGGCGCAGCGGATTGAAGGGCGGGATGCTCGTCGCGTAGACGCCGGTAGTCAGCGACAGGTTGGAGGCAAGCCGTACGAAGGGGCGCACGCGGATGACCTCACGGTCACCGACGCGTTGGGACATGGGCGCGCGAGCGCTGTGTCGGGCCGCCATGACAGGCTGGTCCGCCACCAGCTTGTCCGCCTTGCGCGCCCCGCCACCCAGGCCGGCAGAGGACGGGCCGCGCGCGGTCACCATTTCGGGCTGCTCGGGGAAACTCGTATCCCCGCGGGTCGAGACCAGGATCGCCCCACCGAGCAGGGCTGCGCCGCAGGAGCCGACCAGCGCGCAGGCGGCCAACCAGCGCAGCGAGACGCCACGCCGGTCCAACGCCTGATGCGGAGCACCATCCGGCCGGATCGGCGGCTCGATACCGAGATCGACCAGAAGCGCGGCGGCTTCCGGCGATAGCGGTTCTGCTGGCGTGCTGAGCTCGGGATGGGCGTTCATCGCTGGTCGTCAGAGAATCCTGATCCTGGTCCGGTGCCCGGGCGGGCCGGAATTCCGAAGAAGCCGCATCTGCTGCACGCGTACGCGCCTGGTTCCGACCATGCCCGGGTCGCAGCCCGGAATCAATCCGCGGTCGGAGCCGCTGCGGGGCTTTGGCCGTCGATTACGGCTCTTTGCGGGCGCCACGCACGTAGGGCGCGCGCCGCGCTCGTACGCGCGCGATGGATAAAGTCGGGATCGGCGAGCCGGGACAAAAAGTCATCGAACTGTCGGAAAAGTTTTGTTTTGGCGTTGACAGGTCGAGATGGTGGGGCCTATAACGCAGCCATCGAGACGGCGCCGCCGCTGGCGGGGCCGCTCTACTGCGCTTCATGAGAGCTTCGGGCCTTGTAGCCGAGAGATCGGTTGGCCTAAACGAGACTTCGGTGTGCTGCGTTTACAAGAGCCATCGCTGGTTACTTCGGTAATCAAGCAATGACTCCGTCAATACGCAGCGATGCCGGAACAAACTCATCCAATCTGAGAGTTTGATCCTGGCTCAGRRCGAACGCTGGCGGCRGGCTTAACACATGCAAGTCGAACGGGCACTTCGGTGCTAGTGGCAGACGGGTGAGTAACACGTGGGAACGTACCTTTCGGTTCGGAATAATTCAGGGAAACTTGGACTAATACCGGATAAGCCCTTCGGGGGAAAGATTTATCGCCGATAGATCGGCCCGCGTCTGATTAGCTAGTTGGTGAGGTAATGGCTCACCAAGGCGACGATCAGTAGCTGGTCTGAGAGGATGATCAGCCACATTGGGACTGAGACACGGCCCAAACTCCTACGGGAGGCAGCAGTGGGGAATATTGSACAATGGGCGCAAGCCTGATSCAGCSAYGCCGCGTGAGTGATGAAGGCCTTAGGGTTGTAAAGCTCTTTTGTCCGGGAAGATAATGACTGTACCGGAAGAATAAGCCCCGGCTAACTTCGTGCCAGCAGCCGCGGTAATACGAAGGGGGCTAGCGTTGCTCGGAATCACTGGGCGTAAAGGGCGCGTAGGCGGACTCTTAAGTCGGGGGTGAAAGCCCAGGGCTCAACCCTGGAATTGCCTTCGATACTGAGAGTCTTGAGTTCGGAAGAGGTTGGTGGAACTGCGAGTGTAGAGGTGAAATTCGTAGATATTCGCAAGAACACCAGTGGCGAAGGCGGCCAACTGGTCCGATACTGACGCTGAGGCGCGAAAGCGTGGGGAGCAAACAGGATTAGATACCCTGGTAGTCCACGCCGTAAACGATGAATGCCAGCCGTTGGGGTGCATGCACCTCAGTGGCGCAGCTAACGCTTTAAGCATTCCGCCTGGGGAGTACGGTCGCAAGATTAAAACTCAAAGGAATTGACGGGGGCCCGCACAAGCGGTGGAGCATGTGGTTTAATTCGAAGCAACGCGCAGAACCTTACCAGCTTTTGACATGTCCGGTTTGATCGACAGAGATGTCTTTCTTCAGTTCGGCTGGCCGGAACACAGGTGCTGCATGGCTGTCGTCAGCTCGTGTCGTGAGATGTTGGGTTAAGTCCCGCAACGAGCGCAACCCTCGCCCCTAGTTGCCATCATTCAGTTGGGAACTCTAGGGGGACTGCCGGTGATAAGCCGCGAGGAAGGTGGGGATGACGTCAAGTCCTCATGGCCCTTACAGGCTGGGCTACACACGTGCTACAATGGCGGTGACAATGGGCAGCGAAAGAGCGATCTGGAGCTAATCCCAAAAAGCCGTCTCAGTTCAGATTGCACTCTGCAACTCGAGTGCATGAAGGTGGAATCGCTAGTAATCGTGGATCAGCATGCCACGGTGAATACGTTCCCGGGCCTTGTACACACCGCCCGTCACACCATGGGAGTTGGGTTTACCCGAAGGCGTCGCGCTAACCGCAAGGAGGCAGGCGACCACGGTAGGCTCAGCGACTGGGGTGAAGTCGTAACAAGGTAGCCGTAGGGGAACCTGCGGCTGGATCACCTCCTTTCTAAGGTAGGATTTTTCGGTGAAGCTTGCTTCATCATCAAATCCGCTTGGAACAAAGAGGCCAAATCAGGCCTCGACATGCGGAACTTCGCCGTCTTCGTTTCTCTTTCTTTTCCGGGCGAATGCGCTCAGATCTGTTCGACATAGGGTCGGATGTGATCGCGCATTCTGGGCCAACAGCTTGGTTCTTTGGCCGTGTCTTGCGACGTTGTCGCGAGACATGCCTTGGGCCTGTAGCTCAGTTGGTTAGAGCGCGCGCTTGATAAGCGTGAGGTCGGAGGTTCAAATCCTCCCAGGCCCACCAGCTTTCTCGACAAGCCGTCAGGTTCGATTACGGGGCCATAGCTCAGTTGGGAGAGCGGTAGCTTTGCAAGCTTCAGGTCGTCGGTTCGATCCCGTCTGGCTCCACCATACCGCCCGGAAATTCAGGTTTTGCTGATTGCAGCTCTTTGAGCTGCGATGAGTAACGCTGTTTGTCATTGTGAAGAGGGAATAGATCTGAAGAGGTCGCTACCCAGCGACATTCGGGACGCGGACACCATCCGTGCTCGTCTTATTCGGGTCTATTCGGCAAGCATAAAATGGTCTTTCCGATCATGTTTTGCATCCTGTTGGATTGCGGACATCGATCATGAGAACGATCAAGTGCCTTAAGAGCATTCGGTGGATGCCTTGGCGCTGAGAGGCGATGAAGGACGTGATACGCTGCGATAAGCCGTGGGGAGCTGCGAATGAGCTTTGATCCGCGGATTTCCGAATGGGGAAACCCACCTTCGACAATTCGTATTGTGACGTCAGTTCTAACCAGCTGATGTTGCACTACGAATTGTCAGATGAAGGTATTGAGCCCTGAATACATAGGGGTTCAAAGCTAACCCAGGGAACTGAAACATCTAAGTACCTGGAGGAAAGGACATCAACGAGACTCCGTTAGTAGTGGCGAGCGAACGCGGACCAGGCCAGTGCTTGCTTGGAATTTACCGGAAGTGGTTGGGAAACCACGCATCAATGGGTGATAGCCCCGTACGGATCTGAGACCAAGCGAGACATGAGTAAGGCGGGACACGTGAAATCCTGTCTGAACGTGGGGGGACCACCCTCCAAGCCTAAGTACTCCTCAGCGACCGATAGTGAACAAGTACCGTGAGGGAAAGGTGAAAAGCACCCCGACGAGGGGAGTGAAATAGCACCTGAAACCGAATGCTTACAAACAGTGGGAGCTCAAGGTTCGTCCTGAGTGACCGCGTACCTTTTGTATAATGGGTCAGCGACTTAATCTGACGAGCAAGCTTAAGCCGGTAGGTGTAGGCGCAGCGAAAGCGAGTCTGAACAGGGCGTTCAGTTCGTCGGATTAGACCCGAAACCGGGTGATCTAGCCATGAGCAGGTTGAAGGTAAGGTAACACTTACTGGAGGACCGAACCGGTGCCTGTTGAAAAAGTCTCGGATGACTTGTGGCTAGGGGTGAAAGGCCAATCAAACTCGGAAATAGCTGGTTCTCCGCGAAAGCTATTTAGGTAGCGCCTCGCGTGAATACTCTCGGGGGTAGAGCACTGGATGGGCAAGGGGTGCTTACCGCATTACCGATCCTAACCAAACTCCGAATACCGAGAAGTACTGCGCGGGAGACACACGGCGGGTGCTAACGTCCGTCGTGGAGAGGGAAACAACCCTGACTTACAGCTAAGGCCCCTAATTCGTGGCTAAGTGTGAAAGGATGTGGGAATCCCAAAACAACCAGGAGGTTGGCTTAGAAGCAGCCATCCTTTAAAGAAAGCGTAACAGCTCACTGGTCTAAACAAGGGTTCCTGCGCCGAAAATGTATCGGGGCTCAAGCCACGAGCCGAAGCTTAAGGTGCACTCTTTGAGTGCGCGGTAGCGGAGCGTTCCATAAGCCAACGAAGGCGGACCCGTGAGGGCTGCTGGAGGTATTGGAAGTGCGAATGCTGACATGAGTAACGACAAACAGTGTGAAAGACACTGTCGCCGAAAGTCCAAGGGTTCCTGCGTAAAGTTAATCTCCGCAGGGTTAGCCGGCCCCTAAGGCGAGGCCGAAAGGCGTAGTCGATGGGAATGAGGTGAATATTCCTCAGCCAGTTGGTAGTGACGGATCACGTACGCTGTCAGGTCTTATTGGATTGACCTGGCTTCCAAGTGGTCCCTGGAAATAKCTCCAACATTAGACCGTACCCTAAACCGACACAGGTGGACTGGTAGAGTATACCAAGGCGCTTGAGAGAATGATGCTGAAGGAACTCGGCAATTTACCTCCGTAACTTCGGGATAAGGAGGCCTTCCGTTTGGGCAACCAGGCGGGAGGGGCACAGACCAGGGGGTAGCGACTGTTTAACTAAAACACAGGGCTCTGCGAAATCGTAAGATGACGTATAGGGTCTGACGCCTGCCCGGTGCCGGAAGGTTAAAAGGAGGTGTGCAAGCACCGAATTGAAGCCCCGGTAAACGGCGGCCGTAACTATAACGGTCCTAAGGTAGCGAAATTCCTTGTCGGGTAAGTTCCGACCTGCACGAATGGCGTAACGACTTCCCCGCTGTCTCCAGCATCAACTCAGTGAAATTGAATTCCCCGTGAAGATGCGGGGTTCCTGCGGTCAGACGGAAAGACCCCGTGCACCTTTACTGTAGCTTTGCGCTGGCATTCGTGTCGGCATGTGTAGGATAGGTGGTAGACTTTGAAGCCGGGGCGCCAGCTCTGGTGGAGTCATCCTTGAAATACCACCCTTATCGTCATGGATGTCTAACCGCGACCCGTCATCCGGGTCCGAGACAGCGCATGGCAGGCAGTTTGACTGGGGCGGTCGCCTCCCAAAGAGTAACGGAGGCGTGCGAAGGTGGGCTCAGAGCGGTCGGAAATCGCTCGTTGAGTGCAATGGCATAAGCCTGCCTGACTGCGAGACTGACAAGTCGAGCAGAGTCGAAAGACGGCCATAGTGATCCGGTGGTCCCGCGTGGAAGGGCCATCGCTCAACGGATAAAAGGTACGCCGGGGATAACAGGCTGATGATTCCCAAGAGTCCATATCGACGGAATCGTTTGGCACCTCGATGTCGGCTCATCACATCCTGGGGCTGGAGAAGGTCCCAAGGGTTCGGCTGTTCGCCGATTAAAGTGGTACGTGAGCTGGGTTCAGAACGTCGTGAGACAGTTCGGTCCCTATCTGCCGTGGGTGTAGGATATTTGAGAGGATCTGCCCTTAGTACGAGAGGACCGGGGTGGACGTACCTCTGGTGGACCTGTTGTGGCGCCAGCCGCAGTGCAGGGTAGCTATGTACGGACGGGATAACCGCTGAATGCATCTAAGCGGGAAACCCACCTCAAAACGAGATATCCCTTGAGAGCCGTGGAAGACGACCACGTTGATAGGCCGGGTGTGTAAGCGCAGTAATGTGCTCAGCTTACCGGTACTAATTGCTCGATCGGCTTGATCGTTCTCATGATCAATGTCCGCACACCAACAACTGCGAACACACAAAAAGACCTTATGCTTGCCATATCCTTCGCCGGCCCGGTGGCTTGAGCGAGAAGCCAGAACCCGATCCCATCCCGAACTCGGCCGTTAAACTTCTCAGCGCTGATGGTACTGTGTCTCAAGACCCGGGAGAGTAGGTCGTTTCCGGGCCTGTCAAGGATATCCCTCATCACAATCGCAAAACGCAAAACGCGGCGCTCGATGCTAAAACATCGGCGCCGCGTTCCCATTACCGCGGGGTGGAGCAGCCCGGTAGCTCGTCAGGCTCATAACCTGAAGGTCGTCAGTTCAAATC
>NZ_JBFTLD010000037.1:0-36710 GCF_056396265.1 Allobosea sp. 05T422_2
TGACCGATCGTGGCCGGCAGCAGCGGCCCGATCGTGCCGAGGTCGGGCGAGGTCCAGATGTTCTCGTTCACCCGCGAGGTCTCGAGATAGACGAAGTTGGTTCGGTCGATCGTGCCGATCGAGACGGTCCCTCCGAGGTCCTGAGCCAGCTTCTGCATCGAGGGCCGCGCGATGTGCAGCAGCTTCAGGTTGACCAGCAGCGGGTTGACCAGCATGAGCGCGCGCCAGCTCAGCCGGAACTTGGATTTCTCCTGCCTGAGGTAGCCCATTCTTTCCAGCGTATAGGTCAAACGTGCGACCGTGGAACGGTTGATCCCCGATTCCTTCGCGATCTCGCCATTGCTCATCAATGTGCGATTCGGACGAAAAGTCTCCAGAACAGCCAGTCCCTTGACGAGAGTTGTTGCGATGTCGGGATCGTCTGCGGGGATCTTCAAGAATTTCTCCATCTATGTAGTTGGCTTCGTTCGTATTATTTCGATCGATTATTGTTTGATAATTACCGGATGCGCTTGATGAGCGGGTTTGAGAGCCTCGACCTGCCCCTGCGTTGTCGGGGTGAGAATTGGCCTCTTTGGCTAAAATGTCAAGATAGTGAACATTTCTGGAAGAAATTAATCACTCTCTTGACTCACCTCCGAAGCGAGCGCTCAATTATCGAAGGCGGGTGGATATCTGCGCCTGCACTCGTCACGGAGAAAATGTGAATGAGCCGCGTGATCGACATGGAACTGAGCTTGCCTCATAGCGAGGCGAATCCGGATCTGGAGCGCATCTCGCGAGGACGGCCGGGCACGCCCTTCGCCCAGTCGCTGCCGCGGCCCGAGGGCTACGGATTCGCCAATTACGGGAATGTCTTCAGGAGCAAAGAGGCGGCTCCGAAGAAGGGGGAGGCTGACGACGGCGGTCTCGTGCGGCTGGTCGAGGATATGGACCGTGCCGGTATCGCGCGGGGATTGCTGGTCGGCGCCGAGAACAGTGCGACGGGCCGGATTCACCAGGCCCATCCCGGCCGCTTCTTCCTGTTCACGACATTCGATCCCTTCGACGGCATGCGGGCGGTTCGCGAATTCGAGCGGCTGGTCAAGGAGGAGGGCGCAAACGGCCTGCGCCTGTCGGCGCTCTATAACGGCGTGCCGGCCAATGATCGCCGCTACTATCCGCTCTACGCGAAGGCAGCCGAGCTCGACGTCCCGGTCCGCATCTACACGGCGATGAACTACGCCAATGACCGGCCCTATGATCTCGGGCATCCGCGCTATCTCGATGATGTCGCCATCGACTTCCCCGAACTCAGGATCGTGGCGGGCCTCGCCGGCTGGCCCTGGGTGAACGAGATGGTCGGGCTGCTCCGCCGGCACCCGCGGCTCTATGTCGACACGGCGGCCCACCATCCCCGGTATTTCAGCCAGCCCGGTTCCGGGTGGGAGCAGTTCCTTCAGTTCGGCAACACGCTGCTCCAGGACAAGGTCATGGTCGGGTTGTCGCGCTACCTGTTCGGGACCTCTTTCGAGAGCATCATCGAGCAGTACAAGCAGCTGCCGCTCAAGGAAAAGGTCATCGAGAAATGGCTGTACGGCAACGCCGCTGAATTCTTCCGGCTGAACTGAGGGCGGGGTCCGATGCTTCGCTTCGTCGGCCGGCGGGCGCTCTACGCAATCCCTCTGCTCCTGGCGATCATCATCCTGATGTTCTCCATGCTGCACATGATCCCGGGGGATCCGGTGCAGGCCCTCGTCGGCGACTACCCCGTTCCGCCGGCGTATCGGCAGGCGATCGAAGAGAAGTATCGCCTGAACGACCCCTTCCTCGTTCAGGTCGGCAATTATCTCCTCAATGTCGCGCAGGGCGATTTCGGTTTCTCCTATCAGAACCAGCGCGGCGTTCTCGACCTCATCCTCGAACGGGCGCCCCGCACGATCCTGCTCGCATCGGTCAGCTTCGCCCTGGCGATTCCACTCGGCATGGCGATCGGCATCGCGGCGGGAACGACACGCCGGCCGGGCGTCGACAAGTTCTGGACGACCACCGCCCTGATCGCCTACGCGATCCCGACTTTCTGGCTCGGCCAGCTCCTGGTGATGCTGTTCGCACTCCGGCTCGGCTGGTTTCCGACCCAGGGCATCGGCCCCCTGATCAGCCGCACGCATGGTGTCGCCTGGCTCTTCGAAAAGCTGCGCTATCTCGCGCTGCCGGTCCTTGCCTTCGGCATCCACGAGGGCATGCGGATCGCGCGGATCATGCGCGCCAGCGTCATCGACACGCTGTCGCAAGGCTACATCATCACCGCACGCTCCAAGGGCCTGAGCCGCGGGCAGATCATCCGCAACCACGTGATGCGCAATTCGAGCCTGCCCCTGGTCACGATCGCCGGCTATGCCTTCGGCTCCGCGCTCGGCGGCGCCGTCCTGCTCGAAACGGTCTTCACCTGGCCKGGCCTTGGCCTGCTGCTCGTCGACTCGATCCGGCTCAGGGACAACATGACGGTTGTCGGTGTCGTGATCTTCTCGGCCGTCGCCGTCGTCGCCATGAACCTGATCGTCGATCTCCTCTACGCGGCGCTGGACCCGCGCATCAGAACCACGCGGTGAGGTCGAAGCCATGTCAGACAGCAAAACCGCCGTGGCGCCGGCATCCGGCAACGGCATCCCGGTCGGGAGCWGGCAGGCCCATGTCGCCAATCTCTTCGGAACGCGTCACGGCGCGCTCGGAGCAGGCATCCTCATCGTCCTGGTGATCGTGGCGACCGCTGCTCCGCTGATTGCACCCTACAATCCGTTGGAGCAGACCCAGTTGAGTCTCGCGCCGCCATCGTCCCAGTTCCTGTTCGGCACTGACAATATCGGCCGGGACGTGTTCTCGCTCGTCGTCCATGGCAGCCGCTCGTCCCTGCTCGTCGGGCTCGGGGCGGCGCTGGCCGCACTGCTCGTCGGCGGCACTCTCGGGGTCCTGGCCGGCTATTTCCAGGGCCCGGTCGAGGCGGCGCTGATGCGGCTGGTGGAGTTGTTCCAGACCCTTCCCGTCATCATTCTCGTGCTCTGTGCCGTCGCGCTGTTCGGCTCCAATTTCTGGCTCCTGATCGCGGCGGTGGCGCTGGCGATCTGGCCGATGGAGGCCCGCCTCGTCTACGGCCAGTACAYCAAGCTTCGCGACCGCGAATTCATTGCTGCCGCCCGCGTCGCCGACCTCTCGACGGCCCACATCATGTTCCGCGAGATCCTGCCCAACGCGATCCAGCCGATCATCGTGCAGGTCGCGCTCGACGCGAGCATCGCCATCCTGATCGAGGCCGGGCTCGGTTTCCTCGGCCTCTCCGATCCGAGCAGGGTGAGCTGGGGCCGGTTGCTCTTCGTCGCGCAGGACTACATGGACAGCGCCTGGTGGATGAGCCTGTTTCCCGGCGCAGCCATCTGCATCACCGTGGTCGGCCTCAATCTCTTTGCCGACGGGCTGAACGAGGTCATCGATCCGCGCAGCACGAACGGGATGGGAGGGCTGCAATGAGCGCATCGCTTCTTCTCGACGTGCGCGACCTAAAGGTCCATCTGCGTCTCGGCCACAAGGTCGTGAAGGCGATCGACGGGGTCGATTTCCAGGTCCGCCGGGGCGAATGCGTCGGCATCGTCGGCGAATCCGGTTCGGGCAAGAGCACGATGGCGCGAGCCGTGACGCGCCTGATGCCGAACGTGAACATCGAGGAACTGAGCGGCAGGCTTGCCTTCGAGGGCCGCGATATCCTTGCGATGGACGACGGCGACCTGCGGGCCCTGCGCCGCGGGCGCGGCTTCTCGATGATCTTCCAGGATCCGCTCGGCTATCTCAACCCGACGCAGCGGATCGGCCGGCAGATCCACGAGGCGCTCTCCCGGGATGCTGAGCGTGGTTCCGACAAGGCTCGCGTCCACACCTTGCTGGACGAGGTGGGGCTACCCGACGCAGCCAATCTCGCCCGGCGCTACCCGCATGAACTCTCAGGCGGCATGCGCCAGCGCGTGATGATCGCAATCGCCCTGGCCAGCGATCCCCAGCTTCTCTTTGCCGACGAGCCGACGACAGCGCTCGACGCGACCGTGCAGCTGCAGGTCCTGCAGACCCTCTACAGACTGCACAAGGAGCGCAACATGGCGATGGCCATCATCACCCATGACCTCGGTGTCGTCGCCGAGCTCTGCGACCGGGTCTACGTGATGCGCGCCGGTAAGGTGATCGAGAGCGCCGAAACCATCGCGCTTTTCGAGCAGCCCCAGCAGGACTATTCCAAGCGCTTGATTGAGCTCAGCACGCGCCGACTGACGCGGGAGCTTCAGTCATGACCGCTCCGATCCTTCGCCTGCATGGCGTCGAGCAACTCTACACCAGCCGCAACGCCAATGGCCCGGGCTGGAATACGGTTCGGGCGGTGGATGGTGTCGATCTCGATGTTAACGAGGGCGAAACCCTGGCGATMGTGGGCGAGTCCGGCTCAGGCAAGAGCACGCTCGCGAAGCTGCTCCTGATGCTGAACCGGCCGACGGCGGGCGACGTGCAGTTTCGCGGCACCTCGCTGGCCTCGCTCGCCTCCTCCGGGAAACAGGCCTTCCGACGCCAGGTCCAGGCCGTGTTTCAGGACCCGGCCTCGTCGCTGAACCCACGCATGACGGTCGAACGCATGCTCGGCTACATCGTTCAGCGCCATGAGCTTGCTACGCTGCGCGAGACGCGGGCCTTTCTCGCCGGCCATCTTGCCGCGGTCGGCCTTAACCCCCCGGACCACTATCTCGACCGCTATCCGCACCAGCTCTCAGGCGGGCAGCAGCAGCGCATCGCGATTGCGCGGGCGATGATGCTTCGGCCCGCGATCATCATCGCCGACGAACCGCTGTCGAGCCTCGACGTCTCGGTCCAGGCCCAGGTTCTGCAGCTGATGCGGGATCTGCACGAGGCGACCAATGTCGGCTTCGTGGTGATTAGCCACGATCTCGGAGCGATGGAGTCGATCGCCGACCGGACCGCCGTGATGTATCGCGGCCGGATCGTCGAGATCGGCCACTCTATCTACGAACGCCCCTTCCATCCCTATACCAGGCTGCTGCTCGACGCGCGGCTTTCGCTCGATCCACGTCGTGGCCGGATCCGCAGCCTGAGCGCGACACAAGTGCGAGCGGATATGCCTGAGCCCATGCAGGGCGGCTGCCGGTTCCGCCACCGCTGCCCCTTTGCGATCGAAATTTGCGCKACGGCCGACCCCGCGCTGAAACCGGTCGGCCAGACCGGAACCTTTGTGGCCTGTCACCGCGCGGACGAAATCGGCGCGTCATCGCGTCCGGCAGGTGTGGCCCCCGTAGAGAGGACGCCGAGGCCCGTCGAGATCTGATTCAGGGACTACTCAGAAAAGCCAAAGGGAGAGAGCACATCATGGACACGGCTAAACGAAGCGATGCGTGGACGATGCAGAGGCTGGGCGCGATCTCACTGCTTGCGGGAGCGTCGAGCCTTCTGCTCTCCGCCGGAGCGCAGGCGGACGATGGCAAGCCCGTCCCGGGTGGCACGGTCATCGCCGCGCTGAATTCTACGACAATTCCGAATCTGAACACCCAGATGACATCGTCGGTCCCGGCGCTGTTCGCCGCTGATGTCTGGGCGGACGGGCTGATGACCTATGACCGCGAAGCCAATCGCGTTCCGCGCCTGGCAAAGAGCTGGACCATTTCCGAGGACGGCAAGACCTACACCTTCAACCTCCGCGAGGGCGTGAAGTGGTCGGACGGCAAGCCGTTCTCTGCCACCGACGTGGTCTTCACGCTGGAGAATTTCGGCAAGTTCAACACCTATCTGACCAAGCTCATGCCGCTGGTCGAGAAGGCCTCGGCGCCCGACGACAAGACCTTCGTCCTGACGCTCAAGCAGCCGCTGACCGCGACGCTCGATCTGTTCGACAAGGAAGTGTTTCCGCTGATGCCGAAGCACGTCTACGAGGGCAAGGACATCGCCACTCACCCAGCCAATATCGCTCCGGTGGGCCTTGGCCCGTTCAAGTTCGACAAATGGGTCAGCGGCCAGTCGATCACCTTCGTGCGCAACCCGCACTATTGGGAGGCGCCCAAGCCCTATCTCGACTCGGTGATCTTCGCGCTCATCCCGAACCCGCAGCAGCGCCTCAACGCCATCGTCAACGGCGAGGTCAACTGGTTCCGGCCCGAAGTGGTGCAGGTCCCGGCGACGCAGCAGGCGGCGAAGCGGGGCTCGTTCCGGGTTGTGCCGATCGTCACCAACGCGCCAGAAACTGCCGTCATCGACTTCAATCTGCGGCGCTCGCCGATGAACAACGTCAAGGTCCGGCAGGCCCTGTTCCACGCCATCGATCGTCAGCGGATCGTAAGGGATGTCTACCAGGGGTTGGCTGAGACCGCCAAGAACGCCATCCCGACGCAATTCAAGAACCTGCACGATACGTCGGTCAACTACGATACGATGTACGCCTATGACCCGAAACGAGCGGCCCAGCTGCTCGACGAGGCCGGATTTCCGCTGAAAGACGGCAAGCGTTTCGCGCTCGAGCTCGCGGTGATCTCGGCCGCGCCCTATGACGCGGTGGCGCAGGTCGTGCAGGCGCAGTGGACGGCGCTCGGCATCGACGTGAAGCTCAGCGCGCTCGATCAGCAGATCTGGACCAACAAGGTCTATACGCAGCATGATTTCGATGCGTCGATCATCTCGCTGACCGGACGCTCGAATCCGGTTCTCGGCGTCGACCGCAGCTTCGTCTGCAATGAGACCAGCGTCCCCTACGCCAATCCCACCGGCTACTGTAATCCCGAGTTCGACAAGGTCGCCGCCGATGCGGCTTCGGCGCCGGCGGATCGGCAGAAGGCGCATTACAAGACCTATGCCGAGATCATCGCGCGCGACCTGAACCAGCTTGCGTTGACGAATTCGCGCGTCTTCGAGGCCGTGACGAACAATTTCAAGAACTTGGACGCTCAGTTCAACTTCTCGTTCAACACCCATCCGAACTGGGCGGAAGCCTGGCTCCCGAAAGACAAGCAGTAACTCCCGTCGGACACAGCGCCCGCAGCCGCCGATGGCGGCTGCGACGGCACATCGCTATCGAAGGACATATCGCCTTGCATATCGACGTCACCCCCATGGTCAGGCCACGCTCGGTGGCCATTATCGGCGCCTCGGCGAAGCGCGTCACGCAGGGCAACGTGGTCATCAGCAATCTGAAATCATGGGGCTACACGGGGGAGATCCTCCCGATCCATCCCCAGGCCGATCAGATCGAAGGTCTGCGCGCCGTCAACTCGGTTGCCGAGATCCGCGCGGAGACCGACCTTGCGATCATTGCCATTCCCGCAGCGCATGTGCCGGGCATGCTGCATGAACTCGAGTCGAGTTCCGTACGCTCGGCGATCGTCTTCACCAACGGATTCTCGCATGACGAGGAGAGGGCAATTCGTGCATTCGGCGCCCAGAGCCGCATCGTCTTGCACGGCCCCAACTGCATGGGGCTGGTCAATTTCACCGACTCGATCCCGCTCTACCCATCCAGGCCGTCGCTGCGCCTGAGGCCCGGCAACGTCGCGCTGGTGGCCCAATCCGGATCGGCGGCGATTTCGGTGATGAACTCGACGGTCATCGGGCTTTCAAAGGTCGTGACCGTCGGCAGCGAGTTCCAGGTTGCGGCCGCAGATTATGTGCGCTGGTTTGCGGACGACGATGAGACACGGGTCATCGGGGTGGTCGCGGAGTCAATCAAGTCTCCCCGTGCGCTCGCCGAGGCCGCCGAATGCGTTCATGCCGCGGGCAAGTCCCTGGTGGTGCTCAAGGTTGGTCGCTMGGATGTCGGCGTTGCGGCCACCCAGGCCCATACGGGGGCTCTGGTGAGTGATCGCGACGCCTATGACAGCTTCTTTCGGGAGACCAATATCGCGACGGTCGCGGATTATGACGAGCTCATCGCGGCGCTCGAATGCTCGGCGGTGGCGCGGCGCATGGTCCGGGGAGCAAGCATCGGCATCGTCGGCATTTCCGGCGGTCAGACCGCCCTGGCCTGCGATGTTGCGGAACTGCAGGGCGTAATTGTTGCGGCCTACAGCGCGACGACCGGGCAACGCTTGCGTGCTGCCTTGCCGGGAACGGCCGGCAACAATCCGGTCGATTTCGGAGCGACGGTCAATGTTGAGGACCGCAATACGCCTGAGGCCATGAAGGCGGTTCTCAGTGACGAGAATGTCGGCGCCGTCGTCGCCCTTCAGGATACGCAGGAGAGCCTTAACCCTGCGACGCTGCAGAATTACATGAATGTGCTCGGCGTCTATGCCGAGGCCGGCAAGGCGAGTGAAACACCGCTGGTCGTGATCTCGCCGACTTCGGAGAATGTCGATCCGGGCGTTCGTTCGATGCTGGCCGATCACGGTGTGCCGCTGCTGCGCGGGCTTCACGCCGGACTTCGCGCCGTCGGCAATCTCGCGCTCGGCAAGCCGGGGCCCGCCGGCTCCTGGGCGCGCCAGCGCAGCGCCGCGCGGACGCCGTTCAACAAGGAGGTCGCCAGCCTGAGGCGCGAGATCGAGCAATGCTCGGGCACTCTCGATGCCGAACTGTCATTCCGGCTGCTGCGCGCCTACGGCATCCCTCTGGTCAAATCGATCGTGGTGAAGGACGAAGGCGAAGCGGTCGCCCGTATCGGCGAGCTCGGATTTCCCATGGTGGTCAAGGTCGCATCCCGGGACGTGCAGCACCGGTCGGATGTTGGCGGCGTCGTGCTCGACGTCCGCGATGAGGAAGGCTTGCGCCGCGCGATCGCGACCATTGCCGAGAATGTCGGCAGGGCGCTGCCGGCTGCGACGATCGACGGCTATGAATTGCAGGAGCAGCTTGTCGACGGTGTCGAGGCCATGGCTGGATTCACGGCTGCGCCGCCATTTGGCCAGATGATCGTCCTGGGCAGTGGCGGCACGCTGGTCGAGCTCCTGGCCGATCGAGCGGTCGCGCTTGCGCCGCTCGATCACGAGCAGGCAGGTGCGATGCTCCGCCGGACCAAGCTCGACCGCATATTGGGAGGGTATCGCAATTTGATGCCCCAAACGGACACGAGCCATCTGGTCGATCTCGCGGTGAAGCTCTCGCAACTCGCTAGCGATTTCGAGGGCTTGCTGGCGGCATGCGATCTGAATCCGGTTCTCATCCGAAAAGGTTCGGGTGAGGTTCGCGTTGTCGATGCACTCTTCGTTCGTGGCTGACAGCAATTGTGACGGCAGCGCCTGATCGGTTGCGGCGAGGCGGCGTCAGGCCTCCCGCCTGCGCCGGTCGGGCCGAGGCATCGGTGCGCTCGCCGCCAAGACTTGGTGCGGATGCCGAAACCCGGCAGAGGGATCGCCGTATGCGCGTGCCATGCAGGGTGCGCCGGGGGGGACACCGATCAGCGTTCCGTATTCCGGTGCGCTTCCTGCGAGAATCTTGGCCGTAGATGTTTTTCCTCCCAGCTTGAGGTTGTTAGGCTGTAGGCATCATCAGATGGTGGGACGTCCGCCCTGACAGGCCCGAGTACGGAATAAGGACATGCTGCAGAATACTGACGAGCGTTTGCCGTTGCATGCGCGCCTGCGCGATGCCCTCGCGTCCCGCATCGCATCGCTTGAATGGGAAGCGGGCCAGACCATCCCCTCCGAACAGGTTCTGACCAGGGAATACGGCGTCTCGACCAACACGGTGCGCAAGGCCGTGGAGCAACTCATGCGCGAGGGCTTGCTGGAGCGCCGGCAGGGCAGCGGCACCTTTGTGCGGCGCCCCTCATTCGATGGCAGCCTGTTTCGCTGGTTMAATTTCAAGGATGCGGGGGCACATGCCGGCAAGACCGTGCCGGAGAGCCGTCTGCTCAAGCGCGAGATCATCGAACCTGATGCGGAGGTGGCGGCGGCACTGCGACTGCCGCCGGGCGCACAGGTCCTGAAGGTGCTGCGGCTGCGGCTTTGGGCCGGCGAGCCGGCCATCTCGGAAGATCTGTTCCTGCCCTTGCCTCGCTTTGCCCGGTTTGCGGACCTGCCGGAGGCGGAGATCGGGCCGCTGCTCTACCCGGTCTATGAGCGCGAGTTCGGGCAGGTGGTCGCGGCCGTCGAGGATGAACTCTCGCTGGGCCACGCCGATGCGACCAGGGCCGCACTGCTGAATGTGCCAGTGGGCGACCCGATCATCGTCGTCGAGCGAACCTCCATGGATGCCAATGGCGCGCCGATCGACTGGCGCCGCGCCTATGGCCGGGGAGATCGCTTTCGCTACAAGGTGCGCTTGACCTGAGGGCTCAGGTCGCGGAGACCCGGTAGAGGGCAAGGCCGTTATCCCAGAAGGCGCGGCCGGCGAGGTCAGCCCCCAGCACCTTTTCGACGAGGTCGATATCGGCAGGCTGGAACGGGCGCTCGGCGCGTGTCGAGGGCAGGTCGGTGCMAAACACCAGCGCGCTCGGATTTCTGGCGGCAATCCGTTCGAGCGCCTTGGCAATATCGAGCTTGGCCCGGCCAAAACCGGTGGCCTTCACCTTCGCGCCCGCGTCGACGAGATCGAGCACGACAGGCAGGCCCGCTTCGGTCATGCCGAGATGGTCGGTGACGATCTGCGGCAGCTTGGTGAGCTTGTCGACATAGGGACCGAGCGCTGCCGCATCGGCATAGATTTCGGCGTGCCACTGGCCGGCTGCGTGGGCCCTGGTCGCCAGCGACATCAGGTCGTCGACGCTGTCGATGCGGCCGCGGAACATGTTGAAGCGCAGCGCCCGGACACCCAGCGTGCTCAGCCGCGCGATCTCTCCGTCGRCAATCGTGTTCGGCACCTGCGTGACGCCGACCCAGCCCTTGCCCAGCTTCGCCAGGGTGCTCTCGAGATAGGTCTGGTCGAAGCCGTGGAACGAGCCGGATACGATCGCTCCGGCGCGGACGCCGAGCGGCTGGGTGGCTGCCTGGTACTCGCTGAGAGGGTAGTGCGGTGGCGTATAGCCTTGATTGGGTACGATCGGGAAAGCGTGATCAATGATGTKACAGTGGGAATCGAAGATGCGGCGCGCACTGGCCCGGACCGCGCCGGCCCCCAGCGTCATCGCTGCAGCGCTTCCCCATAAGAAATGGCGGCGATTCATCGTCATGGCGTTTCCTCCAGCATGATTTTCTTGTTCAGTTCACCTGCGCCGCGGCCGGGTGCCGGGCGATTGCCAGGATTTCCCTCGCCACGACGTCAGGCTTTTCGACCGGGGCGAAATGCTTGGCATCGGGGATGATCACCAATCGCGCATCCGCGATTGCCTCTGCGAGCTGCTCGGCCATGGCGAGCGGTGTCGCGTGGTCGAACTCGCCGACCAGGATGGTCGTGGGGCAGTGGATGGCCTTCAGGGCTGGGCGCAGATCGGTCTCGCCCAGCATGGCGCAGCTATCGGCATAGCAATGCAGGTCGTTGGCCTGGAACACGGCCAGGCAGTCCTCGACGATCTCGGGGCTGCTCGCCCGGAAGCAGTCGCTGAACCAGCGTGCCAGCTGGAAGTCGATATGCGTGCCCATGCCGTCGCGCAGCGCGCGTTCGCCGCGCTCGCGCCAGGCCGGCAAGGCCTGGTGGCCGTAGGTCGCCGTCGTGTCGGCCAGCACGAGGCCCGATACGCGCTGCGGAAAACCGGCGGCGACCGCCTGGGCCACGCAGCCGCCCATCGAGCAGCCAACGACCGTAGCCTCCTCCCAGCCGAGTTCGTCGAGGACGGCGATGCAATCGGCCGCCATCATCTCGCAGCTATAGGGGCCGCGCCGCCGCTCGGACGCGCCATGGCCACGGCAATCGAGCGCCACGACTGTCGCTTCCTGGTCGATCGCCGCCGCGACGCCGCGCCATTGCCGCCAGCTCATGGCGAGGGCGTGGATCAGGAGGATGCGCGGCGCGCCAGGAAATCCTGCCTGCATCAGAGTGGCGTTGATCGCGCAACCGTCCGCCGCCCGTGCAGCGATCTGGGCACCTTCGATACTGAACATCAGGATGCTTCCGCTATTGAGGCTTGAGACCGGACAGGGCCACGATCTCGCGCCAGCGCGGCAGATCACGCGCCATGGCAGCGCTGAACTCGGCAGGGCCGGCGCCGACGAACTCGAAGCCATTGTCGATCAGCCGTGCCGTGATCGCGGGGCTTTGCATGACGGCCACGGTGTCTGCGTGGATACGGTCGCGCAGCGCATCAGGCAGTCCGGCTGGGCCGACAATGCCATACCAGGTCTCTACCGAAGCGCCGGGGGCGATTTCCGCCATCGTGGGAACGTCGGGAAGGGATGGAAAGCGCTTCTCGGAGGAGACGGCGAGCGGCACGACCGAGCCGGACTGGATGGCGGCGATCAGGGCCGGCAAGCCCGTCGAGACCAGCTCGATCTGGCCGCCGAGGACGTCGGTCAGGGCGGGGGCGCCCCCGCGATAGGGCACAT
This sequence comes from Allobosea sp. 05T422_2, assembly GCF_056396265.1. Classification (NCBI taxonomy): domain Bacteria; kingdom Pseudomonadati; phylum Pseudomonadota; class Alphaproteobacteria; order Hyphomicrobiales; family Alloboseaceae; genus Allobosea; species Allobosea sp. 05T422_2. The sequence goes on from NZ_JBFTLD010000037.1 coordinate 12,423, forward strand.
GGGTCAGCGTCAACCCACTGACCTTTGCCAGCAATTCGGCGACGAGATGGCCGGGCGTTCCTGTGCCCGCGGTGCCGAAACGATAATCCGTGCCGCCGCCTTGCTTCACCATCTCGACCAGCGTCCTGGTCTTCAGGGCAGGGCCGCCGACCAGCACCTGCGGTGAGCGGGCGATCAGGGTGACCGGCTTGAAATCCTTCAGCGGGTCGAAGAGCCGGCGCGTCATCAGGCTGTCATTGCTGAGCAGCCCGTCGCTGACGAGCAACAGCGTATATCCGTCKGGCGCGGCCTTTGCCACGCTGGCCGCTCCGATGTCGCCGGCTGCGCCAGGCTTGTTCTCGACAACAACCTGATGCCCCCATTTCTCGCTGAGAGCCCGGGCCGCGAGACGGCCGATCACGTCGAAGCTGCCTCCGGCGGGGAAGGGTACGACGAGCGTGACGAAGCGCTGCGGGTAGGGGTCTGACGCGTTGGCTCCCGTCCAGCCTATGCAGGCCAGTAAGCCCAATGCACCGGTAGCGACCAGCTTGGCCATCTTCATTGGCAGTCTCCCTTGAGCCGCAGCCTTGGTGACACGCAGTCATTATGCTGTCAATGGGTCATGCCAATGACATGATGAATCATGCTTGTACTGCTCGGCGATCATGTCCTTGTGCTGCGCGACGCTGACGACATCTAGGGCTTCGTGACGAGAGGGTTCGTGCATCTGCGCCGAACCCTGCGAGATTGGCCCAGACCGGCCGATATCMGGCCGTCTCCCTATCTCGCCGCGCGAACCGCCAGCGCGATCGACCGGAGCAATAGTGCGGTCAGGACGGCGTGGAAGATGACCGCTGGCCATAGCAAGACGCCGCCGGAAGCTCCGGTAAGATCGAGATAGGCGAGATAGAGTGCGACCGCGCCGCTATAGATCAACATGCCCAGCAGAGGCGGGCCGGGCCAGCAGGCGATCCCCAGTGCAACCAGGGCGATACCCGCAATGCTCGCGATCTGCAGGGCAGCCCCGTCCAGTTCCTCGCCGAGCAGCACTTGCGCGACGAATGAAGGCACGACCAGCAGCGCCAGACCGGTTGCGATCTCTGCCACGGCGGCGATCGTCAGCACGTTCTTCATCGCCTGGGCCCGGTCCATCTTGTTGATCGAATATTCGCACGAGAGGCACGGGAGCGCGCAGGGATCTGGCTGCGTTCACTGCACCGGCCCGAGCTTGACGGTCAGCTTCTTGATCTTGCCGGTGAACTTGAACGGTGGGTCATAGCGATGCTCCAGCAGCGCKACCCCGGTGCGGGTATCCAGGCCAACATCGAAGCTTTCGTCCTCGGGAAACGTGATCGGGATGGTGTGGTCCATCGATTTCCTGGCCACTTCCTGTCCGTCTACGGAAAGGACGCCGGTGCCGCCCTTGCCCAGGCCCGGGCCGTCGGATTTGAAGTCGAAGACGATGCTGTGTTTTCCCGGCGTCAGTTCCGGCCCTTCCCAGATCGTCCGCTGCAGATCGAGGAGATTGTAAAGGAACACAGGCTTGCCGCGGCCGATCCCCAATTCGCCCTTGCTGAGGAAGAGGCCATAACCACCGAAGCGTCCGCCCTCGGTCACGATCATGCCTTCGCTGCCGCCCTCGGGAATCTCAACCTCTGCGGTGATGGTGTACGACTTGTCGAGGATCCTTGGGGCAGCGCTCGGCGGCACACCGGACAGCTCTCCTGAATAGGTGAAGAGCGTTCGGCCCGCCGTCAGGCTCGGACGCGGTGTGTTCCAGCGCGCGAGCGACGAATTGTCGAGCGGCAGTGCGTCGTATTTCTTGGCTTCCGAATAGAACAACGCCTGCATCTGCTTGACCTTGTCCGGCAATTTCGCAGCCAGGTCATTGGACTCCGTGGGGTCCTGCCTGACGTTGTAAAGCTCCCAGTTGTAGCCCGTGATCACATCCGGAGGCGTGGCCGTGCTCAGTGCCCAGGGCAGGGTCGCCGGAGTCGTGGCCGCCACCCAGCCGTCATTGTAGATCGCGCGGTTGCCGAGCATTTCGAAATACTGGGTCTTGCGCCGGGATGGCACGGCCACACTCGCCTTGTCCCAGGTGTACATCATGCTGACGCCGTCGAACGGACGCTGCTTGATGCCGTCGAGAGTAGCGGGGGCAGCGACACCGGTCGCTTCCAGAATCGTCGGCACGATATCGATGATGTGGTGGAACTGCCGCCGGATGCCGCCCACATCCCTGACATGGCCGGGCCAGGACATGGCCATGCCCTGGGCCGTTCCGCCAAAGTGCGAGGCGACCTGCTTGACCCATTTGAACGGCGTGCTCATCGCCCAGGCCCAGCCGGCGGCAAAATGCGGAAAGGTTCGCTCCGAGCCCCAGAACTCGTACCAGAGCAACTGGTCCTTCACKGGCACTGCAACGCCGTTGAAGGTTGTGAACTCGTTCGGCGTGCCGTTGAGCATGCCCTCGGCGCTCGCGCCATTGTCGCCGCTGATATAGATGATCAGGGTGTTGTCGAGCTGACCGAGGTCCTCGACGGCCTGGATGACCCGTCCGATCTCGTGATCGGTATAGGCGAGATAGGCGCCGTAGACATCCATTTGCCTGGTGAAGAGCTTTTTCTCCTCCCAACCGAGCGAATCCCACTCCGGCAATTCTTTGGGCCAGGGGGTCAGCTTGGCCTCGGCCGGCATGATGCCGAGCCTCTTCTGGTTGGCGAAGATCGTCTCGCGCAGCGTGTTCCAGCCGCCGTCGAAGAGGTGCATGTCGCTGATCTTGGCGATCCACTCCGGCGTGGGATGATGCGGCGCATGCGTGCCACCGGGGACATAGTAGACGAGGAACGGCTTGTCCGGCGCGACCTCCTTGAGCTGCTTCATATGCTGGATGGCCTCGTCGGCCATGGCTGTGGTCAGGTTCCAGTTCGATGCGCCCTGGAACGGATAGATCGGCGTCGTGTTGCGGAAGAGATTTGGTTGCCATTGGCTCGCGTCTCCGCCGACGAAGCCGTAGAAATAGTCGAAGCCCAATCCGGTCGGCCATTGATCGAATGGTCCGGCCTGGCTCGCCTGGTAGAAGGGTGTGTTGTGGTTCTTGCCGAACCACGAGGTCGCGTAGCCATTCTCTCTGAGGATCGTCCCGATCGTGCCGTTCTCCTTCCGGATGATCGAATTGTACCCTGGAAACCCCGTCGCGATCTCGCCCACCACGCCGAAACCGGCGACGTGATGGTTGCGCCCGGTGATCAGCGCCGCGCGCGTCGGTGAGCACAGCGACGTGGAGTGGAAGTTCGTGTAGCGGATCCCGCTATTTGCGATGCGGTCGAGCGCCGGAGTTGGGACAACGCCTCCAAAGGTGCCCGGCGCACCGAAGCCGACATCGTCGGTCATGATGAGCAGCACGTTGGGCGCGCCCTTTGGCGGCACGATGCTTGGCGCCCACCAAGCCTTCGATTCGGAAGCCTTCTGGTTGATCACTCCGCCGAATCTCGGATCGGGGGGCGGCAACTGCTTTCCGTTAAGCGTCGTCGTCGCGCTTGGCGAACCTAGGGTGCCAGTGACTTGCTGAGCCAGTGCCGGCAGGCAGACCGGGGTGAGAAGGCTCGCGCCGGCGAGGGCGCTGCGACCGAGTTTCGCCATAGCAAACTCCCGCTGCCTTGAAGAGACCGGTACATCGCTGCGAAAAAACTGCGCTCCCACCCGGGGGACCGCCCATCATGATCTCGGTTCAACTGGAGGTCTAGGCAGAATCGGACGCTTTGACCGCTGAATCCGGCAAGGAATGACCATGCCGCGATCATCCGGTCGACAGCATACCGGGTTCGGTCCCGATCCGGCATCCACGACCTGCTGTGACTTGTGTCGCGCGGAGGGGGCAATCCTCACATGGCCTGCGCTGAATGTGCCGTTGCGATCGGCGGCAGCCCGCATCGCCGATCAGGATGCGACGTCGGGGCTGAACCGTCTGCGCCTCCAGTGACGGATCTGCCCCGCTTCCCCCGGAAATTCGCCGGAGCCGATCCTCCGGATTGGCCTGAAAGCCGGTAGGTCGGGCCGCGATCTGGCCTGCGAATGGAGCGCCGGTTTTGAAGCGTCAGCCGTTAGCCCTGCCGACGCTCGAAGATCGCCGAGTTTCCGTCATGCTCGCGGACCTCGACCGATTCCAGCCAGACACGCTCGCCGATCTGATTGGCAAGCCAGGCCGCAACATGGTCGAACGTGTAGCGCGCTGTCGCCTCGCAGCCGACTGCGGGCATGATCCGCAGGTCKACAAGGCCCTTGTCGGCCAGCCCCTGGAACGCGTCGAGATGCGGGTCGTCGGCCGCGACGATCATCGTGTGGTCGAACATGTGCTTCAACCAGGTCTTGATCTCCTTCATCCCGCCGAAATCGAAGCACCAGTTGCGCTCGTCGAGCTCGTGGGTGGCGAAGATGAATTTGAAGGACAGCGCATAGCCGTGAACCAGGCTGCAATGCGAATGCGTTGCGCGCCATTGCCGGAAGCAGCAGGACAAGCCTTCGACGAAGTCATAGGTCTTGGTCGACCGATAGACGTCCCGGTGAACGATTCGCGAAGGCCTGTGGTCCTGCATCATTACCACGCTATCCATTGATTCGGGTCCCTACCGGCGTTCCAGGGATGTGCATTCCTGCAGGAATTCGGCCTTGTATGAATCGTTTGTGGCGAATTCGCCGTAGAATGAGCTGTTCACCATGCGGCTGGCATGACTGGCCCGAACGCCGCGATGAGTCTTGCACATGTGGACGGCGCTGATCCTCACCGCCAGGCCGCGGGGATTGGTGGTCTCGACGATATGCTGCTCGATCTGCTTGACCAGCTCTTCCTGAATCTGGAGGCGGGCTGCGAAATGCTGGATGATGCGATCATATTTCGACAGGCCGATGATCTTGCCTTCCGGTGACGGCAGGACGCCGATGAAGGCCACGCCATAGATCGGCATCAGGTGATGGGCGCAGGTCGAGCGGACATCGATCGGGCCGGTGACGATCAGCTGGTCATAGCTCGTGGCATTGTCGAACTCGGTGATCTTCGGCGGCGGGTTATAGCGGCCGTGCAGGAGTTCCTCGACGAACATCTTGGCGACCCGCGCCGGTGTATCGCGCGTGTTATGATCGTTCTGGTGGTCGATCTGCAGAATATCGAACAGCTCTTCGATCTTCTTCGCAGCCGCGGCCCGCATGTCCGCCCGCTCGGTCTTGTCCAGGTAGCCCTCGACCGCGTGGTTTCCGAGGCGGGCTGAATTCGATAGGCTATTCGCTCGTGACATGTTGCATCCAGATGCCTTCGTGGGCGGTAGGGGTCGCACGTGGGTCGGGTTAGTACGTCAAAATCGCAGAGGAATTCGCGGGGTTCTTGTGTAAGTATATCAATAATTTAACCGAGTTCCGCTTTAGAGGTTTTTAATGGCCGGCTCGTAGGATTTCGAGCTTGGACCGATCGGGAGCCCCTCATGTCTATAGACACATTGCGACGTGGAATCACCCTGGGCGCGATCTCGTCCATTGGTCTGCTCATGGCCGGGACAGTCAGCGCCCAGACCTTGGCCGCTCCGACGGACAAGGTCATCCTGACGATATCCGGAAAGATCTCCGTGACCAATAGCGGGGATTCCGCACAGTTCGATCGCGCCGCGCTCGAGGCGATGGGCCTCATGACAATCGAAACCAATACCCCGTGGTACTCCGGACCGCAGAAGTTCGAGGGCATCTCCCTCGATAAACTGATGAAGTCGGTCGGCGCCAAGGGCGACACCGTTCAAGCGATCGCACTCAACGACTATACGACAGAAATACCGCTCGAGGACTTCGCGAAGTACAACGTCATCCTGGCGCTGAAGCGCAACGCTGAATACATGCCGATCCGGGACAAGGGGCCGCTGTTCATCGTCTATCCCTATGACAGCAACCCTGAGTTGCGCAGCCAGAAGTTCTACAGCCGCTCGGCCTGGCAGGTTTCAAAGTTGATTGTCCGCTAGGGAGAGGGTAGATAATGGCAACTGTCTAGCATCTGTGGGAGAATCTGCCGGGATTAACTCATGCTGAAGATGCGGAAGATAGAAACCTTTCTCGGGGCCGTTCTTGTCGGCCTCGTTTTGTCTGCATTGTATGTATCAAGTCTTATCGTCGAGCAGCAGAATCTGATCCGACAGACGGCGCGTTACAATGTAACCTGGCTTGCGAGCCAGTCCGTCGTCGAGCTCCAGCGCTTCCAGGAGCGCGTCGCCAGCTTCAGCATTCCGTCCAGCAAGGTCGACGCCGACGAGGTGGCGCTGCGCTATCAGATCCTGCTCAACCGCCTCAGCCTGCTCAGCTCCGGCGAGTTCGAGGAGTTCGTCAATCAAGGTGCCGACAGGCGCGCGACCGTCGATGAATTCCGCCAGGCCCTGGCCGAGATCGAACCCTGGGTCGACCATCTCAACCCAGAGAATGCCGCGCGGATCCGTGCGCGACTGGCGCCGCTCGACCAGAAGATGTCGAGCCTTGCAGCGGCGGCCAACCGCATTTCCGGCGATCAGGTCGATGGCGATCAACGTGAGCTTCTGAGCCTGCACTGGTTCTTCTCGGGCATCATCGTGACGCTCGTGCTGATGTCGCTTGGCCTGGTCCTGCTGCTTCATTTTCGCAACCGGCTGCTCAATCATGCCCATYGCGAGATGCATGTGCTGACCGACGGGCTGAAGGACGCGAAGGGCGAACTCGAACGCGCTAATGAGGACATTTCCAGCAAGAACGACAGCCTGAAGAATCAGAACGAGATGCTGGTGCTGCGCGACATCGAATTGCGGACCCAGAACCAGCGCTTCGATGCGGCCTTGAACAACATGTCGCAGGGATTGCTGCTGGTCGACGGCGAACACCGCCTGATCGTCTGCAACGAGCGCTTTCGCCAGATGTTCGAGCTGCCGGCGTCGAGCACCAAGCCGGGGGCGAGTCTTACGACCGTGGCTGACGAGCGCTTCGCTGCCCTGCTCGCCCATCAGAAGGCCATTGCGTCGGGACCGCGATCGGCGACGTTCTCGTTCGAGCTGGCCGCCGGCACGGTCTGCTCCGTCTCGCAGCAGCCGATGCCGGATGGCGGCTGGGTTGCGACCTATGAGGACGTGACCGAGCGCCGGCGCTCGGAGGAGCGCATTGCCTATATGGCGCATCATGATGCGCTGACGGATTTGCCGAACCGCGCCCAGTTTCGCGAACATCTGGAGCGCGCGCTCGAACTTCATCACGGCGAGGCCGGCAGTTTCGCCGTGCTCTATCTCGACCTCGATCGTTTCAAGACCGTCAATGACACGCTCGGTCACGAACTGGGCGACGCGCTGCTGAAATCCGTCAGCGTCCGATTGAAGAAGGCGGTCCGCGGCAGCGATATCGTCTCTCGCTTCGGCGGCGATGAATTCGCTGTCCTGTGTCGCGGGTACCCCGATCTCGACGAGCTTCGCCGGATCGCCTCCCGCATCGTCGAACGCATGGGGCAGCCTTTCCGCATTGCCGGTCGCGACATCAGGATCGGGACCTGCGTCGGCATCGCGATGGCCATCAAGGATGGTAGCGATTGCGATTCGCTGCTGCGCCATGCCGACATGGCGATGTACGCGGCGAAGAATACCGGGCGGGGGACCTACTGTTTCTATGAGGCCCCCATGGAAGAGCAGATCGACGCGCGGCGCGCGCTGGAAGATGCGCTCCGTCGGGCGCTCCAGGAAAACGAACTGGAGGTCTACTACCAGCCCATCGTCAATCTGAAGCGGATGGAGATCGTCAGTTTCGAGGCGCTGCTGCGCTGGACCCACCCGGTCCGGGGGGCGATCTCCCCAGCAGAATTCATCCCGGTCGCCGAGGAGACCGGGCTTATCGTGACGATAGGTGAGTGGGTGCTGCGGCGCGCCTGTGCCGATGCGGCGCAATGGCCGAACGGCACCCGGGTATCGGTCAATCTGTCGGCCGTCCAGCTCCGCAACGACGACTTCGCCCAGATCGTGTTCAGTGCGCTGGCTGGCAGCCAGCTGCCGGCTCATCGGCTCGAACTCGAGATAACCGAATCCGTGCTGCTTCAGGACAGCGATGCCACGCTCGCCGTGCTGCACCAGTTGCGCCGCTTCGGCATCCGCACCTGCATGGACGATTTCGGCACCGGCTTCTCCTCGCTCAGCTACCTCAGAAGCTTTCCCTTCGACAAGATCAAGATCGACCGGTCGTTCGTCAAAGACATGCATGTGCAGGAGGATTGCCGCGCCATCGTCACCTCGATCGCCCATCTCGGGCAGAGCCTGAACATGACGACCACCGCCGAGGGCGTCGAAACACGGGAACAGCTGGAGGCGGTCATGGCGGTGGGCTGCACCGAGGTGCAGGGCTATTATTTCGGGCCACCGACCCCCGCGGCGGATGTCGCGCAGGTCTTCTCGCGCCTGGAGAAGATGCGTCTCGCGGCCTGACGCCGCAGGCCGCCTGCCAGGGAAGCGGGCGACATCGCGCCGCTGCCACCCATCCCGGCACAGGATCCGCTCCGGCCGATGATCCTGGCGGCCACGCAGCCGTCCTCCCGGCCAGGCAGGCGGCCCAGCCGAGGCGCCGCCGCCGGCCGGCCAGTCCGCCGGAGACAGCGCACCCTCGCGCATCCTTTCCCGCGACCGCGCCGCCTCGATCCTGCCCGGGAGGCAGGGGCTTGAGCCTCATCCTTCGAACGGAGGATGACGTTCGCAAGGCTCCTTCCTAGTTTCCCAAGGCTGCCTCAAGCGCCGCTTCGGCGAGGCCAGGCAGCAAGGGAATGGCCGGATTCCGTCTGGGGCCGAAGCCGATCTGCGTCGGGCCTGGGTGGGGAGGGGCAGGCGAAATGCCGTCGATCCATGGAATGCACGCACGGGCGGGAATGGCCAGGCGCGGGGACCATGGCGCAGCCAAATGCCCTGAAGTCAGTGCTCGGTTCCCGGGCGCCCAGGCAAGACGGAGAGGCTCGCGATGATCCTGGAGATGTTTGGGCCTTCCGGCGCCGGAAAGACGACGATGGTTTCCGCCCTGACCGCCCATCTGCGCGGCCTCGGCTATGTCGTAAACCCTCGGATCGGTGTGCGAGCCCATCCGCTGAGGCGCGGCATTCTCAAATGTCTGGCCAGCGTCAAGCTGCTCAGGTCCGCCGGTCCGGCCGCTGGCGTCGCGGAGCTCTTCCGGATCCTGCCACCGAAGGACCGGCTTTGGTTCATTCGTCTGTATTGGCACCTGGCCCTGCTCCATCACGAATGGACGGCGGCGCAAGCCTCCGATGCGATCACGATCTTCGATCAGGGCATGGTGCAGGCGGTGGCCTCGCTCATCCTGCTCAGCGGCATAACCGACCGCGACCCTGTCGGACGCGCGCTCGACATCGTGCCGAAGCCGGACCTGCTCGTCCGCTTTGAGGCGCCACGCCCCCTCCTGGAGGAGCGCCTTCGGGATCGCTGGCGGAAGATCGGCCCGCTTCAACGCTACCTCGAAATCGACCTGMAAGGCAGCCTGGACCACGTCGACCATGTCGACCTGATCTCCGACATGGTCAGCGCACGCGCGCTCCCCATGATCCGGATCAGCAGCATCGATGCCCCGAGCTGCAATCTGTCGATCGACCGGATCACCGCCGAGGTGCAGGCCAGGATGCGCCCATCGCGCGTTGTCGCTGAGGAGCCCGCAGCACGTGGTTATGCGGCGCTCTCACATTAGTCTATCCGATCGGATATCCCGCTTTCCGTCCGATGATCCAACCCTCTGTGAGTTCACCGGCTTTGCCGAAAACCGCAACCCGGTTCCCGGGCCGATACTGTAGCTCAGGCGCCGGGGCGGGGGATCGGCATTGGCTGGGGTGACCTAAGCTGCCGGCAGGGGTGGAGGTCKCCGCGATCACCGGCCCTGTCGTCGAGGCTGTCGCCCGCGACATCCCGGATTTCACTCGGAGTGCTGTCGCTGTCCGGGCCCCACCATCGGGCCCTGGCAGCGCCCGCGCCACGCAACTTCAGCTTCGACAGGCGGGAAAACGCAAGGAGGCCCGCGGTTTCCCCGCGAGCCCATGCACAAGCTCATCGGCGTCAGACGGAAGCGCTCCGTCCCGATTTGAGCTCGGTCGGGCGCAATGGCGAGGACACGGTGTCCCCAGGTTCGGCCACGGCGGCAGACGCCCGTTGCAGCATGCCGAAATAGTGCGATCGAAAGGCGGGGAAGAATGTCAGCGCCGGATAGAGCGGGTCGGTGAGAGCGCCGAGACGGTAGGCAATGGGGGGAATCAGCGTTTTCGAGGCCAGTTCACTCTCGAACTCGGGAAACAGGTCCTGGATGTGGCGCCGTGTCATGGCCCTGACATTGCGGTTCCAGGGATTGGGATAGCGCATGTCATACCAGATGATCACCCCGTTCGGGGTCAGGACGCGATTGATCTCGCGCGCCACGTTCCTGGCCATGAGGGGGCTCAGAATCGAGGAGAACATCGTGAAGACCAGGATGAAATCGAAATGCTGGTCGGGAAACGGTACATTCTCCGCATTGGCTTCCGTGAACGACACGTCCGGGCATTTTCGTCTGGCGGTCGCGAGGGCTTCCGGAAGCAGGTCGATCCCGAACAGGCGGTCGTTGGGAAAACCGTAGCGCTGCAGACGGCGGACCAGATCCCCCGTCCCGCAGCCCAGGTCCAGGACACGATATTGCTTGAGGGGAGGGGCAGCCTCCCGATCGAGCAACCTGTACAGGGCGACATCGCGATCGCGCACCATGCGCAGGCGCCCGGGGCGTCTCTCCCTGTCCGGGTTTCCGCGATCTCTCTCCGCATATTTCGCATAGGCGGATTTGATGCGCTCGACCTCGGCCGCCGTTGAGTGATCACAGATATCATAGCTGAATGGACGCATTTGAACGACCGGCATCGCAATCTCCCAGGGTGAATCGCCGATGGCTTCTCGCCTGCGGATGCTTGGGGGCTTGTCACCCGCTCCAGGCGTCGGAAGCTGTTGGAACGCTCCTGACAACAGGGCAGGCGGGGCGCCCGAGCCGGCATCMTGCGTACCCACCGAGGCTCGGTTGCCGCTAAGCCCGAGCTCTCGCCTCATGCGACCATCCGGTCATCGAGACGCATGCGAGGATCTGGAGCCGAGGCGCCCACGGTCGGCGTCCAGGTCGCACAAGAAACGAGGACTCCTCCCGCTCGGGGCTTCGGTTTCAAAAGTCAGCTGCGCCCGAGCGAGCCAAGCTTATCTCTGGTACGCGCCGGGCAGGCGCTCGGCATCCTCCGAACGAAGGATGACCCGGCATTTCCTGGCTGTCCGGCCGCCCGTTCCGGCCCCTGCGCCGAGGCGCCGCCATGGCGCAATCGACGCCGGCTTCGTTCATTCGAAGGATGAACTGGCCGCGCCCCAGGCGTAGCCGGTTGAGGTCAATCCCGCAGCCGGCCGCCGAAGACAGGGTTGATCCGATGCGCGACGAACAACCGACGCCGATCGTGGGAGGCCTGCGGGGTCGCCTGCTGCACGGTCTCCCTGCTTCGTCAGGGTGGAGCCGCCATCGCCGCAGAACGACGGCAATCACGGGAGCAGAGTGTCAACACGCCGGAGTGCGCCCGGCCCCCAATGCAGTGGCACTGCCTCTCAATGCAAGGGTATCGGCCTATGATCATTGATCTTTTCGGCGCCACCGGTGCCAGCAGAGCAAGCTTTGCCAGCGAATTGTGCGAGAGGCTCCGCGAGAGCGGCCAGACTGCCGAGATCATTCAGGGCCACTGGCCCGCGACAGGGGATCCGGCCCGCGACCCCCCGGGCCAAACCACCGGGCATGTCTACCGCGGCATTGGCAAATGGGCCGCGGCAGCGGTCCTCCCGCTCAGTCGCAGGCTCGGTTTCTGGCCCGGCTTCGATATCCTCGCCATGCTGCCGCCGGCCAATGCGGCCTGGTTCGGCGTCCTGCGCAACTATAATGCGAGCCTGAGCCATGCCTGGTCGGAGGCGGCCCGGTCGGACCAGATCGTGATCTTCGAACAAGGCTTCGTTCAAACCGTCTGCCTGCTCGCCACGCATAGTTGGGCCCTGAGCGCGGCTACCCTGGAAGCAGCCCTCGAACAGGTGCCAAAGGCCGATCTGATCATCTGCATCGATGCCCCCTCGGAGACGCCCGAAACGGATTTCGGAATGAGCCACGCCGCGGCGCCCGTCATCGCTCGCGCCGACGGCCTCTTGCATGAGCACGAGACGCCGGTGATCTCGCTCACCTTTCACGACGAGGCGACGCTCGGCAGCGCGCTGGACGCAGCCGTCGAGGAGGTCCTGGCGAGGCGCCCGGTTCGCGCCCCGATCGGCACATCCGCCGCGGCAGCGGCAGCCGACCGTGCAGCAACGCGCCCCGGTCCGGCTCATCCCGCTGTGCCGATTCGGGGCGCGATCGTGGCAGCGGGGAGTGTCGCCGCTCCCCAGCGGGCCATTCCGCTCCCCAGCATGCGTGCGCTGCTGCCCTATCTGATCGGGGCCTTTCTCGCCTTTCTCGTCGAATTTCTCGCCGCCAGGGTCATCGGCGCCCATAGCTACGGCATCTATGCCTTCGCCTTCGCCTGCGCGAGCGTGGTCGCCTACAGCTCCACGCTGGGTTTCAATATTTCGCTGATGCGCCTCCTGCCAGCCTATCTCGCGCGGCAGGAGAGCAGCCTCGCCCGGGGCGTGATCCAGTATGCCGTCCGCAGGACGCTGGCGACCGCGGTGGCGATCGCCGTGCTCGGAGCGACCTTCATCACCATGTATCCCGGGACATTTCGGCAGGAGGTCATCTCAACCGGTCTGATGGCGCTGGCCGCGACACCTCTGCTCACGCTTCTCCTGATCAGCGGCTCCGTGACGCGCAGCTACGGCGGTGCCCTGTCGGTCCTCACGATCGAACGTGTCGTCCTGAACGGGCTCGTTCTCGGCATGATCTTCCTGACGGCCTGGTACCATCTGTGGCCACGCGATGCGACGCTCGTCATGGGCTCCACGCTCGTCGGGTCGGCGATGGCGGCGATGGTGCTCGTGCCGACCCTGCGGGAGGTCCGGCCACAGGCGGTCCGCATGGCCGTGGCGAATTATGCCACCACCGAATGGCGCTCTTCCATCGCGCCCCTTACGATGATCGTCGCCGCCGAGATCGTCCTGAACCGGGCCGGTGTCATCGTGCTCGGCCTCGAGGGTTGCATTACCAAGGCCGGTATCTTCGGCATTGCCCTCAGCATGGCGACGCTGACGACGCGCCCCCTGGTGGCTTTTGGCCGATCGATCCTGCCTCTGGCCTCGCGTTTCGGCGGCGGGGATGATCGACCGCAACTTCAGGCGCTGCTGAGCCACTCCGCCAGGCTGTCATTGATGGCGGCGGTCCTGATCTCGGTTCCGCTGCTCCTGCTCACAGAGCCCTTGCTGAATTGGCTCGGCCCGGATTTCGAATCCGCGGCCCCCGTCCTTCGCATCCTCCTGATCGGTCAGGTTATAGCGGCCGCTTTCGGCTCGCAGCAGTCGCTCATGACGATGGCGGGGCACGAGCGGGCTGCAGCCGCGACGCTGATCGTGGGCGCCGGGGCGAACATCGTGGCCACGGTTGTGGCGAACCGGTTCTGGGGATTGACCGGCGCCGCGGTGGCATCGGTTGCCACAGTGATCGCATTGAACCTGGCGCTGGCCATCTTCCTGCGCCTGCGCCTCCAGATCAGGCCCGGCCTGGCCCTGGCCGTGCCTCCGGTCCCGATGCATTGGTCCAGGTCGCAGCTGGTGAACGGACACAGCGATGCTTCGGCCGTTGGCGCGACCTGGGAGTGGGAACCCCGAGGCGGAGCGCGCGGGGGCGGGGGTCCGGGCCAGCCGAACGACCCGCAATCCGAATCCTACCGGGTGGGCTCGACCGGTGCAGGCTATGGCCGGCGCTATGTCAGGACCTTCGCCGAGGGCYATTACGCCATCAACTGGCGCGAGATCGAAGCGCCGTTGCTCCGGGAGATATTTGCGAGGCTGGCGGCCCGCGGCGCGTCGAGGTCCCTCGATTTCGCCTGCGGGACCGGACGCATCCTGGAACTGCATGAAGAGGCGTTCGACGACATCGTCGGCGTCGATATTTCGCCGGAAATGCTCGCCTTCGCGCGCGGGCGCTACCCTGAAATCCGCTTCGTCGAGGCCGACCTGACCCAGACCGGTGCGACCGAGTCCGTCAGCGACCGGCAGGTCTGCACCGCCTTCCGCTTCTTCCTCAATGCCGAGCCCTCGCTTCGTGCGGAGGTGCTCGATGTTCTGAGGAAATGCCTCGTCAAGGACGGCGTCCTCGTCGCCAATTTCCATGGCAATCCGGCAAGCCTGGTCGGGCTCGTCTATCCCGTTCGCAACCGTCTTGCCGGGAGCGAGATCAACAAGCTGATGCGCGAGGACGAGGCGGCTGCACTGCTCGAGGCGCACGGCTTCGTGGTCGAGGAGGTGCATTGGTACGGGCTCTGGCCGCCGGTCTTCCGGCGGTTCGATTGGTTGAACACGCTGTGCATGGCCCGGGTCGAGGCCCTGGGGCGGCGGTTCCCGGCCCTGATGAGGCGGTGCCAGACCTTCGTTGTCGTCGCCAGGCGCCGGTGACGACGAGGCGCAGCGCGACGGCCGGAAGTGCGGCGGAGCTGGTGCGACGGAGTGGTCGCGGCAGCTCCAGCGTTTGGAGCTTCCCTGATGTTTTGAGGGGCTCCTAGGGGCGTTTCCCTCAGGAAACGCTGAAAACATCGCATTTTGACGCGTGGAGAGCACCGGCCTCCCAGGCACGGTCCTTGCTGCTCATGTCCCTGCCAACCCGGAGGCAGCGACGCAATGTCCGTCTTTCCACCCGCTCAATGCTGCATTCGAGCAGCCATCGCTCAACGACGGTAGCAGCGATTTCTCAAGCTTCTCCCCAGTCAGCAAGTCCTGGCAATCAGCAAGGTCTCGCGGCCCCCACGTTTTTCGCACGCAGGCGCGGCCGTCTGGAGGCTCGTCGGCCGATGAGCCCGCATTCCTCCCGTCAAAGCGCGAAGCAGGAGACAACATGCCTAATGAACGCTGCAGGGTCTTGATGGTCTATCCGCGTTTCAACGCGGGCTCGTTCTGGAACTACAAGGCGACATGCGAGCTCGCCGGTGCGCTCCATCCCGCCGCCCCCCTCGGATTGATCACGGTCGCTGCGCTGTTGCCGACGGCGTGGGAGATCCGTCTCGTCGACCTGAACACGGAGGAACTCGCCGAAGAGAATCTCGGCTGGGCCGACCTCGTGATGACGGGGGGCATGCTGCCGCAGCAGGAGGGTACCCTCGCCATCATCGAGCAGAGCCGCATGCACCGCAAACCGGTCGTCGTCGGCGGACCCGACGCAACCTCCACGCCGCATGTCTATGAGGCCGCGGACTTCCTGGTGCTCGGGGAGGCGGAGGAGATCATGGCCGGTTTCGTGTCCGCCTGGCGATCGGGGGCGAGGACCGGCGTCTTCAAGTCCGAAATGGGCAAGACCGATGTCACGAAGAGTCCGACGCCGCGCTTCGATCTGCTGAAATTCGAACGCTATCTGCATGTCGGCATCCAGTTCTCGCGCGGCTGCCCCTTCAATTGCGAGTTCTGTGACATCATCGAGCTCTATGGGCGCGTGCCGCGTACCAAGACGAACGCGCAGGTCCTGACCGAGCTCGAGGCGCTGCATGCACTCGGCTATCGCGGCCATGTCGATTTCGTCGACGACAATCTCATCGGCAACAAGAAGGCGCTCAAGCAGTTCCTGCCCGACCTCAAGCGCTGGATCACCGAGAAGGACTTCCCCTTCGAATTCTCGACCGAGGCGTCGATCAACCTTGCCGACGATTCCGCCCTGATGCAGGCGATGAGCGAGGCCAATTTCTTCACGATCTTCGTCGGCATCGAGAGCCCCGATTCCGAGACGCTGATCTCGATGCAGAAGAAGCAGAACACAAGGCGCAGCCTGCAGGAGAGCGTGCACAGGATCTACCGGGCGGGGCTGTTCGTGAATGCCGGCTTCATCCTCGGGTTCGACAGCGAGAAGGGCAGCGTCGCACGCGACATGATCGCCTGTATCGAGGATACCGCGATCCCGGTCTGCATGGTCGGTCTGCTCTATGCGCTACCCAATACCCAGCTGACGCGGCGCCTGGAGCGCGAGGGCAGGCTCCAGATACCAGATGACACCGCCCCCGCACGGCAGTTCGGCGATCAGTGCACCRCTGGCCTCAACTTCGAGACCAGTCGCCCGCGCCGTGCCATTCTGGCGGACTACAAGGCCGTTCTCGAGGCCGTCTATGCACCCGGCGCATTCTTGGGGCGGGTTCGGCGCGTCGGCCGGATGCTCGATTGCACCAATCGCCGTCTGGAACTGCCGAAATCCATGGAATGGCAGGAGCTGAAATCGTCCTGGCGTCTGCTCTGGCGCTTGTCGACGATGAGGGGCGACGTCAGGCGCGAGTTCTGGAAGACGCTGGTCGACTGTCTCGCGCATAACCGCCGGGCCTTGCCCTATGTGATGATGATGGTCGCGCTCTACGTCCATCTCGGACCGTTCTCTCGCCAGGTGATCGCCCAGGTGCAGCAGCAGATCGCCGATATCGACAGCGGGCGCCACCCGCAGATCCGAGTGAAGCAACGCGAGCTGGAGGTGATGGCCGTTGGCTGAGGGGCGCTTCGCGGTTACGACCTCGCTGTCCGCCGCATCACTGTCTGGCATGGCGATGTCGGCCGCTCCTCGCAGGGCGGTGAAGCGTCCTTGAAACCGGACGCCGCGGCACGGCTTTTCCTTCACAGGGCCCGGCCCAACCGTTTAGGAAGGGAGCTCGGAAGGGTTCGTGCCGCCGATTGGCCTGCGAGAACGCGTATCCAATGCGAATACTGCTCGTCGAGGATAACCAGGAGCTGTCCGATTGGCTGGCTCGCCTGCTGCGCAAGAGCCGTTATGTCGTCGACTGCGTGCGTGACGGGAGCGACGCCGACGCTGCGCTTTCGACCCAGGTCTATGATCTCGTCATTCTCGACATGGCCTTGCCTGGCATGGGCGGGATCGAGATCCTCAAGCGCTTCAGGGCTCGCAAGGGTTTGACGCCGGTCATCATCCTCACCGCCAATGATGCGATCTCCAGCCGTATCGCGGGGCTGGACAGCGGCGCCGACGACTATCTGGTCAAGCCGTTCGACCCGCTCGAGCTCGAGGCACGGATCCGGGCGCAGCTGCGACGYAAGCAGAGCGATAGGCTGGTGACGGTCGCCTTCGGTGCGATCGTGCTGGAGACGACCACGCGGCAGTTCTCGGTGGGAGGCTTGCCCCTGCCGCTGACCCAGCGCGAACACGCGGTTCTCGAGACCCTTGTGCTGGCGGCGGGACGCGTCGTCTCAAAGGCGACGCTGACCGATACCGTATTCGGCCTCGACGACGACGCGACCTCCAACGCGATCGAGATCTATGTCCATCGTGTCCGCAAGAAGCTGGAAGGCACCGGCGTTTCCATCGGGACATTGCGCGGGCTGGGCTATGCGCTGAGGAAGCAGGATGGCTAGGAGCCTGCGAGGCGAGCTTCTCGGCTGGCTGCTGGTTCCGCTCGCCGGTATCGTCGCTTTCAACGCCTGGACGGCGCATGGGAGTGCGGTTTCCACGGCCAACCTCGTCACCGATCGCATGCTGCTGGCTTCGGCGCGGGTGATCGCGGAGCAGGTCAAGGAAAGCGACGGCAGCGTCGAGGCGCTGATTCCGCCCTCGGCGATCGAGATGTTCGCCACCTCGGATCGCGACCGGGTGATCTACCAGGTGATCGCGCCCTCGGGCGAGCTGATCGCGGGCTTTCCCGATGTCGCAGGGCCACCGACGCCACCGAGCGACCTGCAACCCGTGTTCTTCTCGGCGCGCTTTCGCGTTGACGACATCCGAGCGGTCGCCCTGGCCCAGCCCGTCGTGTCGAAGACGGCCGGCGGCAATGCCATCGTCATCGTCGGCACCACCTTGCGCGGCCGCGACCGGCTGGTGACCGATCTCTGGCTGAATTCGGTGCGTGATCAGGCGTTGCTAGTGGGGCTCGCCGCGCTCCTGGCGCTCTTCGGTCTGCGGCGCGGCCTCGGACCGCTGCTCGGGCTGCGCAAGGAACTGGCGGAGCGCCGGCCCGGCTCGCTCCAGCCTGTCGAGACGGCGCATCTGCAGAGTGAGTTGAGGCCGCTGATCGGCGCGCTCAATCACGCCTTCGGGCGCATCGAGCGCTATGTGGCCCTGCAGAGGCGCTTCGTCGCCAATGCGTCCCATCAGATGCGGACGCCGCTTGCCGTTCTGAAGACCCAGTCGACCGTCGGTTTGCGCGAAACCGAGATCGCCTCCAAGGACGAAACTCTCCACGCCATCGACCGGGGGCTCGATGCCCTGGCCCGGCTGGTCAACCAGTTGTTGACCTTGGCGCGTGCCGAGCCGGGCGGTGCGGCCCTGCGCAAGGTCCCCGTCGACTTCGCCACGGTGACGCGCGAGGCCCTGGAGGGCCTGGCGCCGATTGCCTTCGAGCGCGAGATCGACCTTGCCTTCGAACTATCGGGCGGAGCGGCCATGCTGCAGGGGCACGAGACGCTGTTGCGCGAGATCGTCGTCAACCTCGTCGAGAATGCGCTGCGCTACACGCCGAAGGGCGGAGCCGTCTCGGTCGCCCTGTCGCAGGCGCAGCGACAGATCCGCCTTGTCGTCGAGGATACCGGGCCAGGCATCCCCGAAGAGGAGCGGGAGAAGGTCTTCGAGCGCTTCTACCGCCTGCCGGGCGCCGGGCCGGACGGCACAGGCCTCGGGCTGTCGATCGTGCGCGAGATCGCCGCAGCGCATGGCGGCACAGTCACGCTCGCCAATCGCTCCGCCGGGCCGGGCCTGCAAGCCGAGGTCATGCTTCCGTCGCGGCCGGCACCGACGCCGGGCCAGAGCTGACCGACCAAGGCTGAACCGGGCATCGCCAATCACAAATGAGCCTCGCCCGGTCGGCCGACCGGGCGAGGCCTTTTCTGTCGCTGCCCGTGTCTTACTGCGTGTCCTGCAAGGGGGCGGGCCGCCATGTCGCCAGGCTGCGCTCCAGTCGGGTCATCAGGTATTCGGCCAGCAGGGCGACAACCATGATCACGACGATCGCGGCATACATTCCAGCTGAGTCGAAGGAGCCCTTGGCGATGTTGATCAGGAGCCCGATGCCGTAGCGCGCGCCGACGAATTCTCCGACGATCGCGCCGATGATGGCAAAGCCGAAGCTCACATGCAGCGAGGCGAAGATCCAGCTCATCGCCGAGGGGATCACCACCGAGCGCGTCAGCTGCCAGCCGCGCGCACCCAGGATCTGGGCATTGGCGATTAGGTTGCGGTCGGCCTCGCGCACGCCCTGGAAGGCGTTGGCGAAGACCACGAAGAACACCATGACGAAAGACAGGGCGACCTTGGAGGCGAGGCCGAGCCCGAAGACCATGATGAAGATCGGTGCCAGCACCACGCGAGGAATCGAGTTGATCACCTTGATATAGATCGAGAAGATGTCGGCCAGCATGCGGTTGCGGCCGAGCGCGATGCCGACGACGATCCCGGCGACGGAGCCAGTCGCGAAGCCGATCAGCGATTCCTCCATCGTCACCCAGAGATGGAACCAGAGAGGCCCTTCCGACGTGCCCTCGAAGATCCATTCGACCAGGCGCGACCAGATCGCGCTCGGGCTCGAGAAGAAGAACTCGTCGATGATGCCGGTGCGCGCGCCGATCTCCCAGCCGCCGAGGAAGCCGAGCAGGATGGCCCAGCGCCAGAACAGGACGAGCTGCGTGCGGCGGCGTGCCGCCTTGGCGGCGGCGGCCTCGATCTCGGCGTCGGACGTCCCGGCGCGATAGACCGGCCCGGAGGCGATTGCGATATCGGCCATGTTGATGCTCCCTGGAATCGGCCCGAAAAGTGGATTGCGGTTTTCGGGAAAGCCGATGCAATCACAGATGGTTAGATCATCGCACCGGATACGATATCCGGTCCGATGATCTAGGCTGCGCGGGCTTCGTCGCGGGCGGCGCCGCGCTGCACTTCGTCGCGCAGGTCGTCCCAGATCGTCTTGGACAGGGCGATGAAGTCCTGCTCGTAGCGGATTTCGCTGACCACCCGCGGGCGCGGCAGATCGACGGGATAGACCGATTTCACCGTCGCGGGGCCCGAGGTCAGCACATAGACCTTGTCGGCCAGCGCAATCGCTTCTTCCAGGTCATGCGTCACGAAGACGACCGAGGCCTTCGCCTCCGACCAGAGGTCGAGCAACACGTCGTGCATCAGCACGCGCGTCTGAACGTCGAGGGCCGAGAAGGGCTCGTCCATCAGCAGGATCTGCGGCTCATTGATGAAGGTCTGCGCCAGCGAGACGCGCTTGCGCATGCCGCCGGAGAGCTGGTGCGGGTATTTCGTCTCATGTCCGGTCAGGTGGACGCGCGCCAGCCATTGCCTGGCCTTCGCATAGGCCGCCTCGCGCGGTGTCCCCCGGAAGAGCGGGCCGGCCACGACATTGTCGATCACGTTGCGCCAGGGAAACAGCGCATCGGTCTGGAAGGCGAAGCCGATGCGCGGATCGATACCGTCGACGGGTTCGCCGAACAGGCGGACTTCGCCACTCGAGGGGCGGGCGAGGCCGGTCACCAGGTTCAGCGTGGTCGACTTGCCGCAGCCGGTCGGGCCGACCACGGCGACGAACTCACCGCGCGCCACGCTCATGTTGAAGTCGCGGATCGCGGTCATCGACTTGCCATCGGGCGTCAGGAAGCGGCGGCTGACATTGATCAGCTCGATCGCCGGGCTCTCATCAGGCGCGGTCGCGGACATGGCTTCTCCTTCGCCGGCAGGCCGGCGTTCGCTGATCGCAAGAGGCGAAAGGCAGGCAAGGCGGGCGATGGCCTCACGCCATCGCCCGGGAGTGGCGGACCTATTTGACGTTCTTCACGAACTCGGTCGTGTAGGTCTTCGACAGGTCGATCTGCTTGCCCTGGATGTTCTTCGAGAAGCCGGAGAGCACGGCAAGGACCGTCTCCGGGCCGCCTTGCGGCATCACGCCGTCGAGCGTGAACATGGCCTTCCCGTCGGCCAGCGCCTTGACGTAGGCCTCCTTGTTGCCGGCGTAATAGTCCTTCGGCATCTTGTCGGCGATGTCGGCGGCATCATGGGTATTGATGTAGCGCAGTGTCTTGACGAAGGCGTTGGCGAGCTTCTGGACGATCGGCTTGTTCTTCTCGATCCAGGCCGTCTGCATGTAGAGCGAGGCGGCCGGATAGGTGCCGCCGAGCGCTTCCTTGGTCTTCTCGACCGTGCGCATATCGACCAGGACCCGGGCCTCGCCGGTGGCGAGCAGGCGCGAGATCGTCGGCTCCGTCGTCATGCCGGCCTGCATCTTGTCCTGCTGCATAGCCGCGATGAAGGTCGTGCCGGCGCCGACCGGAAGCGAGGTGAAGTCGCCGAGCTTCACGCCGKACTTCATCATCAGGTACTGCGTCAGAAAATTGGTCGAGGAGCCGAGCCCGGTCACGCCGAGGGTCTTGCCCTTCAGGTCGGCCATCGACTTCACGTCGGGATACTTGGACGAGACGAGCTCGACTTCGCCCGGTGCCTGGCTGAACTGCACCACGGACATCACATATTTGCCCTTGGCCTGCAGGTCGACGCTATGGTCGTAGAAGCCGACGACGCCCTGAACCGCGCCGGCCAGCATCTCGTTCTCGGCGTCGACGCCGGCGGCCTCGTTCAGCAGCTCGACATCGAGCCCCTCGTCCTTGAAATAGCCCAGGCTCTCCGCGAGCTTCGCGGGCAGGTAGATCTGCTTCTCATAGCCGCCCACCATGATGGTGACCTTGTCGGCAGCCAGCGCCGATCCGGCTGCGGCCAGAAGCGCGGCGAAGGCAATCGACGATGTTAGAATGCGGGCACGCATGGGCCGGCTCCTTGGTTTTGGTTTCCTGCCACGCTTCCTTCCTCCTTTCGCGGAGGATTGGCTGAACCGTGACGCCGTAAGCGTTAGACCCCGAACCTTTCACCAGACTTTCAGCGTCGCGGTACTCACTTTGCCGTGCTGCCTGCGCGAAAACGCCTGCCTTGCCGATGCAGGGATGGCCGCCGGAGACAGGATATCCCGGTGATCTGCATCGGGCCCACGCGCGCCGTGGCGCCTCGCGCGTGGGCTGGGCGCCACACGCCGGACGGCGTCCTGCAGCTCTGGTTTCGCCTGACGTCGGCGCGATGGAAACTGGCTACTGAAAGCCCCGATCGGCCCCGTGGCGCGCCTTTCGCCGGAACAAAATCATAAATCCCTTCAAATGCTAACGACCGTTCACATCGGGAGGCTGTGCCCGTCTGGTCCCGTCCGGACGTTCTGGTAAGACCGGACTGTCGCAGCGGCAGTTCCTGCTTCGTGCTCGCGGCGGTGATGGTCATGGAGGCTTCGCCGGTGAGGCGGAGCGCGGGCGATCGGCCCGGGAGGGAGCCCTGCTTGCCTGGCGTGCCGACGATACTCACCGGGCGAGGGTTTCGGCCATTCGCGGGGCAAACGGGCGAGGCGCATGTGCGGCGTGATCGTGGAAGCCGCTCCCGTGATTTTCAGACGATGGGTCGGCTGTTTGCTGCTCCGCGCCTCCGGCGCGGCCGCGCGTCAAGCGGCGGACTGGGAATGAGCGGCGGCGCGAGACGGCGCTCGCTGCCGATCTGATGTGTGTTCTGGCCGACGGCGCCCTGACAGGCGCTGAGTGAGACGACGTAAGCGACCTCGCAATCCGGGGTTGCATCAAGGACTGGGGCGCTCGGCGCCTGGGGGGATTTGGGCTTCGCCATGACCGCAGAGATCGAGACGGGGCGCCGGGTTCGGCTGGCCGGAACAGGCATCGATGACGGAGCTGCTCCCGAGGCCAAACGGGCTGATCAGGGTGTCGCACCGGTGCGCCACTGGCGCAGGCGTCGCGCAGTGCTGCTTGCCTGCACGGCGCTGGTCATGCCGGTCATGCTGGCTGCGACACAACGGCCAGCGCTGGCTCAGTACACCGGAGCCAACGGCGGCAATGGCAGCGGCGCGCCGAATGGCGCTACCGCAGGCGGCGCCGGAGGTGGCGGCGCCTACGGAGACGGCAGTGCGACGGCTCCCGGCGGCGGCGGCGGAAGCACCGGTGGTCAGGGGAACCGAGGCGGGAGCGGTGGCGGCTCCGACGGTGCCGGCGGCGGCGGCGGCGGTTATGCGGCGGGCGCCGGTGGTGGTGGCGGCGGGGCCGGCGGTGCCGGTCTGACACTTAACGCCGATCTGAACAACAGCGCCGCCATTACCGGCGGCAAAGGCGGTAATGGCGGCGGCGGAAACTACAATTCCGTGCCGAACTACTCCTACGGCGGCGGCGGTGGTGGCGGCGGCGGTGGCTCCGGCATCATCGCCGGAACCGGTGCGAACCTCACAAATTCCGGCACGATCACAGGCGGCAATGGCGGCGGCGGCGGCTCAGCCAACGGAGCGATCAATCCGTTCACCGACCCCTCCGGCAACGGAGCGGGCGGCAGAGGCGGCAACGGCATTACCGCGACCGGCTCGGCCGGGCTGACGATCACGAATACAGGCACCATCAAGGGCGGCGGTGGCGGCRCCGATTTCCAGAACGCCCAACCCTACCGGCCACAGGCCGGCGGCTACGGAATCATCGGGCAGAACCTGACGATCATCAATAGCGGCACGATCGCGGGTGGCGCCTTGGGCGGTGCCGGAGGTCTGAACGGCGCAGCGTCGACGGCCATCATCATCACCGGCGGCACCAACAGCATCAGGGCGCTCGCCGGCAGCTCGATCGGCGCGATCGAACTCGGCGGCACCACCACGCTGGCCGGCGTCTTCAACAACACGATCCAGGTCAATGGCGGCGTCGCCATGTCGGTGAGCGGCGCGACCGCGGCCGATGATGTCACCGGCATCACCACTCTGACAAACTACGGCACGACCACGATCGGCGCCGGGCGCACGCTCAGCGCCCAGACCATCAACAACGCCGCGGGCACGATCAGCATCGGCACTGGGGCGACCCTGAAGGGCATCGGCAATACGCTCAACAACAATGCGGTCATCGATGTCGGTGTGGGCGGCAGCGTCATCGATGCCGGCGCGATCAACAACCAGGGCGGCGGCACGATCAATTTCAATGGCCCGACCGGGTCGGCGGTGCTGTCGGCCGGCCAGGGCATCAACAATGACGGGCAGATCAAGGTGCTCGGCGGCGATGTCGCCGTCATCGGCGACATCAACAACCAGAATAACGGCACGCTTTCGCTGACCGGCGGCAACATGACCGG
>NZ_JBFTLD010000038.1:0-73214 GCF_056396265.1 Allobosea sp. 05T422_2
GACAAGAAGCGTGCGACCCAACTGTGCCTTTCATCCCGGAAATGTCGCCATCGAAACGCATATCGCAACAATATTTCCAATCCGCCCAAAATTCACGCTTGTGCCGACATTAGAATTCTGGCAAATTCGTCTCAATAGGACAGTGTTACTGTCCCATTTTTCACCGCGCTGACATGAGGCCGCGAGCCTGATGTCGGACGATCGCAACGGAGCGGAGCAATGACGAGGGGCCCGGCCACGACCGCCACAGCCAACCGTAAACGCGCCGCCCGTAAAACGGCGGCGTAAACAGGCGCGACAGGGCTCTGGGAAGCCCGAGGCGCCTGCGGAGGACGCGGGCGCGGGATTAAAACAGCGCAAGCCCCCCTCTGACAGACGAACCTGGCCGGACTGGCTCCATCCTTGCTGCCTTGAAGGCTAGCAGGGGCCGGTGCGGACGGCGATGTAGACTGATGCGGGTCTCTCGGCGGAAGCGCGAGGGGTATGGCAAGCGGGGTTTGACGATGAGCGGAACCAGCAAGTCGGGTGTCTTCAGCAGCAAAGCTGTGACGACCATGACGGCCACCGAGCCGGTCCTGACKGTGCGCGATCCGGCCATGCCCGAGCGCCAGGGCCTCTACGATCCGTCCTTCGAGAAGGATTCCTGCGGCGTCGGCTTCATCGCCGACATGAAGAACCGCAAGACCCATGCGATCGTCGAGCAGGGCCTGCAGATCCTGCACAATATCGACCATCGCGGCGCTGTCGGCGCCGACCCCAAGCTAGGCGATGGTTGCGGTATCCTCACCCAGATTCCGCATCGCTTCTTCCAAGAGGAATGCGCGAAGCTCGGCATCGCCCTGCCCGAGCCCGGCCACTACGCCATCGGCCAGTTCTTCATGCCGCAGGATGCCGGCGACCGCGCCGTCTGCGAGGAGATCGTCGCACAGACGGTCGAGGAGGAAGGCCTGGTCTTCCTCGGCTGGCGCGACGTACCGGTCGATAACAGCGACCTCGGCGAAGCGGTGAAGGAAACCGAGCCGACCCATCGCCAGCTTTTCGTTGGCCGTCCGGTCGAGATCACCGACGAGGATGATTTCGAGCGCAAGGTCTATGTCCTGCGCAAGTCTGTTTCGAATAAGGTCTACAAGCGCCAGGACCGCGCCACCGCGACCTATTACCCGGTCTCGATGTCGGCCCGCACCATCGTCTACAAGGGCATGGTGCTCGTCACGCAGCTCGGCTCCTATTTCAAGGACCTGACCGATCCGCGCTTCGAGAGCGCGATTGCGCTCGTCCACCAGCGCTTCGCCACCAACACGTTCCCGTCCTGGCGCCTTGCCCACCCCTACCGGATGGTGGCGCATAATGGCGAGATCAACACGCTGCGCGGCAACGTCAACTGGATGGCTGCTCGTCAGGCCTCGGTCGATTCCGAGCTGTTTGGCGCGGATATCTCGAAGCTCTGGCCGATTTCCTACGAGGGCCAGTCCGACACCGCCTGCTTCGACAACGCCCTCGAATTCCTGGTCCAGGGCGGCTATTCGCTCGCCCATGCCATGATGATGCTCGTGCCCGAGGCCTGGGCCGGCAACCCGCTMATGGATGAAGAGCGCCGCGCCTTCTACGAATATCACGCCGCCTTGATGGAGCCCTGGGACGGCCCTGCCGCCATCGCCTTCACCGACGGCAAGCAGATCGGCGCGACGCTTGACCGCAACGGCCTGCGGCCCGCGCGCTATCTCGTCACCGATGACGGTCTCGTCGTGCTCGCTTCGGAATATGGCGTGCTGCCGATCCCGGAAGAGAAGATCGTCCAGAAGTGGCGTCTCCAGCCCGGCAAGATGCTGCTCATCGATCTCGATCAAGGCCGCATCATCGGCGATGACGAGATCAAGACCTCGCTCTGCCTCGCCAATCCCTACAAGGACTGGCTGAAGCGGACCCAGATCGTGCTGGAGGAGCTGCCGCCGGTCGAGGCGCGCGCCTCGCGCACCGATGTCGCCCTGCTCGATCGTCAGCAGGCCTTCGGGTACACCCAGGAAGACACCAAGATCCTGATGGCGCCCATGGCCGTGACCGGCCAGGAGGCCGTCGGCTCGATGGGCACCGACACGCCGATCTCGGCGCTCTCCTCGAAGTCGAAGCTGCTCTACACCTATTTCAAGCAGAACTTCGCACAGGTCACGAACCCGCCGATCGACCCGATCCGCGAAGAGCTGGTGATGAGCCTGCTCTCCTTCATCGGGCCGCGGCCGAACATCCTCGACCTGGAGGGCACCTCGCGCCGCAAGCGCCTTGAAGTGCGCCAGCCGATCCTGACCAATGACGATCTCGAGAAGATCCGTTGCATCGGTCACTACGAGGACCGCTTCGACACCAAGACGATCGACATCACCTATCCCGCGCGCGAAGGCGCAGCCGGCATRGAAGGCGCTATCGCACGGCTCTGCGAACGGGCCGAGGCGGCCGTGCATGGCGGCTACAACATCATCATCCTCTCCGACCGGCAGGTGGGGCCGGACCGCATTCCGATCCCGGCTCTGCTGGCGACGGCCGCTGTCCATCACCACCTGATCCGCAAGGGCCTGCGCACCTCGGTCGGTCTCGTTGTGGAATCCGGCGAGCCGCGCGAAATTCATCACTTCGCCTGTCTTGCCGGCTTCGGCGCCGAGGCGATCAACCCCTATCTCGCCTTCGAAACGCTCGAGGCGCTCTACGAGGCCGGCGAGTTCCCGCCGGAGGTCGACCGCTACGAGGTCGTCAAGCGCTTCATCAAGTCTGTCGGCAAGGGCCTGCTCAAGGTCATGTCCAAGATGGGCATCTCGACCTATCAGTCCTATTGCGGCGCGCAGATCTTCGACGCGATCGGCCTGAAGACCGAGACGATCAACAAGTACTTTGCCGGCACCGTGTCCTCGATCGAGGGCGTCGGCCTGCCGGAGCTCGCGGAAGAAACCGTGCGCCGGCATCGCGATGCTTTCGGCGACTCGCCGGTCTATCGCGATGCGCTCGATATCGGCGGCGAATACGCCTTCCGTATCCGCGGCGAGGACCATGCCTGGACGCCGGAGAACATCTCGCTGCTCCAGCATGCCGTCCGCGGCAATGCGCAGGACAAGTACAAGGCCTATGCCGAGCTGGTGAACGACCAGAGCCAGCGTTTCTCGACGATCCGTGGGCTGTTTCAGATCAAGGATGCCGACGCGCTCGGCACCAAGCCGATCCCGCTCGATCAGGTCGAGTCGGCGGCCTCGATCGTGCGCCGTTTCTCGACCGGCGCCATGTCCTTCGGTTCGATCAGCCATGAGGCGCATTCGACGCTCGCCATCGCCATGAACACGATCGGCGGCAAGTCGAACACCGGCGAAGGCGGCGAGGAGCCAGAGCGCTTCGTCAAGCTGCCCGACGGCCGCTCGATGCGCTCGGCGATCAAGCAGGTCGCCTCCGGCCGCTTCGGCGTCACGGTCGAATACCTCGCCAATTCCGACATGATGCAGATCAAGATCTCGCAGGGCGCCAAGCCCGGCGAGGGCGGCCAGCTGCCCGGCCACAAGGTCGACGCGCGCATCGCCAAGGTCCGGCATTCGACCCCGGGCGTCGGCCTGATCTCGCCGCCGCCGCATCACGACATCTACTCGATCGAGGATCTGGCCCAGCTGATCTTCGACCTGAAGAACGTCAACCCGGCGGCCGATGTCTCGGTCAAGCTCGTCTCGGAGCTCGGCGTCGGCACGGTTGCGGCCGGCGTCGCCAAGGCACGCGCCGACCACATCACCATATCGGGCTATGAGGGCGGCACCGGCGCATCGCCGCTGACCTCGATCAAGCATGCCGGATCACCCTGGGAGATCGGCCTCGCCGAGACCCATCAGGTCCTGGTGCTGAACAAGCTGCGCGGGCGTATCGCGCTGCAAGTCGATGGCGGCCTTCGCACCGGCCGCGACATCGTCATCGGTGCCCTGCTCGGCGCCGACGAGTTCGGCTTTGCCACCGCTCCGCTGATTGCGGCCGGCTGCATCATGATGCGCAAGTGCCACCTCAACACCTGCCCGGTCGGCGTCGCGACCCAGGATCCGGTGCTGCGCAAGCGCTTCAAGGGCGCGCCCGAGCACGTCATCAACTTCTTCTTCTTCCTCGCCGAGGACGTGCGCGAGATCATGGCGAGCCTCGGCGTCGCCAGGTTCGACGATCTCGTCGGCCGCTCCGACTGGCTCGACAAGAAGCAGGCGATCGACCACTGGAAGGCAAAGGGACTCGACTTCACCCGGATTTTCCACAAGCCGGAGGTGAAGGGCGAAGTCGCCATCCGCCATGTCGAGCGCCAGAAGCACCCGATCGACACCGTGCTCGACCGGACGCTGCTCGCCGAGGCTGCATCCGCCCTCGACAAGGGCGAGGCTGTGGTCATCACGAGCCCGATCCGCAACGTCGACCGCTCGACCGGTGCGATGCTCTCGGGCGAAGTCGCCAAGCGCTACGGCTATGCCGGCCTGCCGGCGGACACGATCACGGTGAAGCTCACCGGCACGGCCGGCCAGAGCTTTGGCGCCTGGGTCGCCAATGGCGTCACACTCGATCTCACGGGCCAGGCCAATGACTATGTCGGCAAGGGTCTCTCAGGCGGCAAGCTGATCATCCGGCCGTCGCCGGATGCGCAAACCATCGCCGAGAATTCGATCATCGTCGGCAACACCGTGCTCTACGGCGCAATCTCGGGCGAATGCTACTTCCGCGGCGTCGCCGGCGAGCGCTTCGCCGTGCGCAATTCCGGCGCGATCGCCGTGGTCGAGGGCACCGGCGATCATGGCTGCGAATACATGACCGGCGGCGTCGTCGTCGTGCTCGGCCAGACCGGCCGCAACTTCGCGGCCGGCATGTCCGGCGGTGTCGCCTATGTGCTCGACGAGGACAAGAGCTTCGCCAAGCGCTGCAACCTCTCCATGGTCGATCTCGAGCCGGTCACCGAGGAGGAGGAGCTGATGCAGCGCATCCACCACCATGGCGGCGACCTCGAGTTCAAGGGCCGGATCGACGTGATGGCCAACATGTCCGGATACGACGCCGAGCGCCTGCACCAGCTCGTCGCCGATCATCACCGCTACACGGGCTCGCAGCGGGCCAAGGACATTCTCGAGAACTGGACGGAATACCTGCCCAAATTCGTCAAGGTCATGCCGGTCGAATACCGGCGTGCCCTCCTCGAAATCGAGCGGGCGCAAGCCGGCATGTCGGTCGCGGCCGAGTAACCCAATCAGGCGGATGTGAGACGATGGGCAAGGTAACCGGCTTCCTCGAGATCGACCGTCGCGACCGGAAGTACCTTCCGGCTTCGGACCGGATCAGGAACTACAAGGAATTCGTCATTCCGCTCGGCGCGGAGGCAACCCGCGACCAGGCGGCGCGCTGCATGAATTGCGGCATCCCGTATTGTCACAACGGCTGTCCGGTCAACAACCAGATCCCGGACTGGAACGACCTCGTCTACAACGACAAGTGGCGCGAGGCGCTGGACAACCTGCACTCGACCAACAACTTCCCGGAGTTCACCGGCCGCGTCTGCCCTGCCCCCTGCGAGGCGTCCTGCACGCTGAATCTCGAGGACACGCCGGTCACCATCAAATCGATCGAATGTGCGATCGTCGACAAGGGCTGGCAGGAGGGCTGGATCATCCCCCAACTGCCGCGTGCCAAGACCGGCAGGAAGATCGCCATCATCGGCTCCGGTCCGGCGGGCCTCGCTGCGGCCCAGCAGCTCGCCCGTGTCGGCCACGAGGTGCATCTCTATGAGCGCCAGGCGCGCGCCGGCGGCCTGCTGCGCTACGGCATTCCGGACTTCAAGATGGAGAAGTCCCATGTCGAGCGCCGTGTCCGCCAGATGGAGGCCGAAGGCGTCGTCTTCCACTACAATGCCAATGTCGGCGTCGATATCGACCCGGCCGAGTTGCTGGCGCGCTATGACGCCGTCGGCCTGACCGGTGGCGCCGAGAAGCCGCGTGATCTGCCGATCGAGGGTCGCGAGCTCGCTGGCATCCAGTTCGCCATGGATTTTCTGCCGCAGCAGAACCGTCGCGTCGGCGGCGAGGCAGCCAACGGCAATGGTGCCGAGATCCTGGCGACGGGCAAGCATGTCGTGGTCATCGGCGGCGGCGATACCGGGTCTGACTGCATCGGCACCTCGGTGCGCCAGGGTGCGCTCTCGGTGACTCAGATCGAGATCATGCCGCAGCCGCCGGAGAAGGAAAACAAGGCGCTGACCTGGCCGAACTGGCCGCTCAAGCTCCGAACCTCCTCCAGTCACGAGGAGGGGGCCGAGCGCGACTTCGCCATCACCACGCTGAAGTTCACCGGCGAGAATGGCCAGGTCCGCCGGCTGAACTGCGCCCGCGTCGACAATGCGCTGAAGCCGATCCCGGGCACCGAGTTCGACCTCAGGGCCGATCTCGTCCTGCTCGCCATGGGCTTCGTCTCGCCGGTCCGTGAAGGCTTGATCGAGAAGCTCGGCGTCACGCTCGACAAGCGCGGCAATGTCGAGGCGAACACGCTCGCCTACAAGACTTCGGTCGAGAAGGTGTTTGTCGCCGGCGACATGCGCCGCGGCCAGTCGCTGGTCGTCTGGGCGATCCGCGAAGGTCGCCAGATGGCCCATTCCATCGACAAGCACCTGATGGGCGAGACCATCCTGCCGCGATAGGGAGATCCCTTCTCCCGCTCGGGGAGGACATGTCGCAGCCGGCGGCGCATGAGGGGAGCAGGTGGCCCGAGTTGCCCCTTGCCCGTCTCGGCGCTGCGGGGCTCCCCTTCTCCCGAAGGGAAGCGGGATATTCGTGTCGGTTCCGGTCAGTTCCGGCGCGGCCAGCGGTAATCGTCGATGCGACCCGGCTTCGGTTCGCTCGCGACCCCCTCGCCGAACACGCGGTCGAGCTGGGTGGCGAGGTCGCCCCGTCCTCTCGCCTCCTGGATCGAGGCGAGCAGCGCCCGGTCCCCATTGGACGACACCCCTGTCAGCGGCATGATCGGACCTGCGAGCGGCTTTGCCTGCAGCAAGGGGCCAAGGCCGCCGAGGTCGGGCAATCCCTGGACCATACGGTCGATCAGGCGTTCGATGCCGCCGGCCTGCAGTTCCGGATTGCTTGGAGCCCCGGTCTCGGGCGCGACCGGAAGCGCGATCACGCCTTGTTCCGGACGCCCCTCGATCAGACGGCGGATCACCACATCGATGAAGTGAGCGGCCTTGCGTGCCCCCGCCTTGGTGAAATGAATGCCATCGGCGGTGCGCAATCGCGTCGTCTGCCCGGATACATCGGGCCCCATCGCCCTATAGCGGTTCTCGGCATCGACATAACCGCCCCAGAGATCGATGTACTGGCCGCMGGCCCGCTCGACACGCTGCCGATAGACGTCGTTGAGAATGACATAGTCGGCGGTAAGGCGTGAATTCTGGACGGGCGGGAGACCGACCCAGAGCAAGGGAATGCGTTTCGCCGCAAAAGCCCCGGCGATGCCGTCGACCCGATCCCGATAGAGTTCCAGCCAACGCTCGCTCAGCGGCTCATGAAGGGTCTCGCCTTCACGGATCGCTTGCCGATCATTGAGCCCGAGCAGCATCACGGCGACGGTGATCTTCTGGTCGCTCGCCAGCAGATCGGTGACCGCCTTGGGCCAATCGTAGAAATCGGCGCGGACAAGACCGGATTCGAGTTTCGTCTTGCGCATCACCGCGACGTCGGGACGATCATTCAAGGCCTCGACGAGCCCGCCGACCACGAGATCGCCAAGCGAATCCCCCAGCACGACGATATGGTGGCTGACATCGACCTTGGGGATGACCGGATCGTCGCGTACGACCACCGGCGACGTCCTGCGTGCCTGGGCTGGCGCCACGCGCTGGCGCTGTGGCGCGGGCTGGGGCTGCGGCTGAAGTCGGCTGAAGGGAAAAACGAACCCGCGGCCACGCTGCAGCGTGGGATCACGCGTCAGCATCGTGTCGTTCTCGGCAAAGGAGGACGGCCCGCCGGTCAGCAGCAGGAGCAGGGCAGCCCCCAGAACCATCAGAAGTGAACGCAAACGCATGGCGCTCTCGGTCCTACGCCGGCCGACGGAGTTCGCCGGCATCATACCGCGGTCGGAGGCTGGAGTCAGCGCGCCCCACGCATGCGCGCGAGAAGCGCCGGCGTCGGGTAGCCATCGGCGATCTGGCCAGCGCTCAGCTGGTATTGGCGCACCGCCTCGCGTGTGCCGGTGCCGATGCGCCCGTCGGCATCATGATCATAGAAGCCAAGCACCTTCAGCCGCCGCTGCAGATCCTTGGTTCCTGCCATGTCCAGCCGCGGCGCCGAGACCGGCCATTCAGCCTGGATTGCCGGACGCCCTGCGATCCGGTCGCCGAGATGGCCGACCGCAAGCGCATAGGCGTCAGAGGAGTTGTATTTCTTGATGRCGTCGAAATTCGCGGTCAGCAGCATGACGGGGCCGCGATAGCCGGCAGGAAAGAACAGCCGCGCCTCACCCGAGGATGGCAGCGCCCGCCCATCGGCCCGCCGCACCCCTGCCGCGTTGAAGGCAGAGAAACTTGCCTTGTTGATGCGGTGATCGAAATTCTCCGGGAGCCTCACTTCCATGCCCCAAGGCAGGCCCGGCACCCAGCCGTAGCCCTTGAGGTARTTGGCGGTCGAGGCCAGTGCGTCGCTGGTCGAAGCCCAGATATCGGCATGCCCGTCTCCGGTGAAGTCGACGGCGTATTTCATGTAGCTCGACGGCATGAACTGGGTGTGCCCCATCGCTCCCGCCCAGGAGCCGCGCAGCTCGCTGCGCTCGACATAGCCCTTTTCGATCAGCTCGAGCGCCGTCAGCAGTTCATCGCGGAAGAAGTCGCCGCGATAGCGGATATGGGCGAGCGTCGCGAGCGAGCGGATCGTGTCCTTGTCGCCCTTGAACGAACCGTAATTGGTTTCCATGCCCCAGACGCCGAGCACGACCTCCTTGGGCACGCCATAGCGGGCTTCGACCTGGGCGAGCGTATTTGCATTGTCGGCGGCAGCGTCACGCCCGCGTGCGACGCGCGTGCCACCGACAGCGTTGTTGAGATAGGTCCAGATCGGCGCCGAAAACTCCGATTGCTTCTTCGTCAGCGCGACGATCGAGGCATCCGGCGTCACCCCGCGAAAGGCCAGATCGAAGGTCTTGCGCGAGATGCCGCGCGCCTGCGCCTGCGGCCAGAGCCGCTGCAGGAAGGCATCGAAGGACGCCTGGCCCTGCCCGGCGGTCGCAGCATTCGTGCTGTGCGAGCGCGCCGAGGCGTTGATCGAGCCTGTCGTCTGAGCCAGCGCCGGGACGAGGCTGGCTGTGGCCACGGCGAGGACGAGGGACAGGCGGCGCATGGGCAAAAACCTTGCTAGGACAGGCTGGGCGTAAACGACTTCAGCAACAGCGCCCGAACAAGATTAACCATGGGTTAACGTAGCGCAATCACCGCGCGTTTCGGGTCCGCAGAACCTCTTCCCAGGCCAGGGCTTGCGTCACGATCTGCGTCAGATCGTCATGTTCGGGCTGCCACCCGAGTTCGGCGCGGATGCGGTCGGCCTTGGCAACCAGGGACGCCGGATCGCCGGCCCGGCGCGGCGAGAGCTTGACCGGGAAATCCGTCCCCGACACCTGCTTCACCACCTCGACCACCTCCTTCACCGAATAGCCACGACCATAGCCGCAGTTCAGTGTCAGGCTGGCGCCATCATCGCGCAAATGATCGAGCGCCGCCAGATGCGCCCGCGCCAGATCGGTGACGTGGATATAGTCGCGCACGCAGGTGCCATCCGGCGTCGGATAGTCCGTGCCGAAGATCTCGAGCCCGGCGCGCTGGCCGAGCGCCGCCTGGCTCGCGACCTTGATCAGATGGGTGGCGTTCGCCGCGGACTGCCCGGAACGGCCGCGCGGATCGGCCCCGGCCACGTTGAAATAGCGCAGTGCCACATAGGTCAGGCCGTGGGCACGCGCGACATCGCCGAGCATCCACTCGCTCATCAGCTTCGAGCGGCCATAGGGGTTGATCGGCGCAAGTCCGATCTCCTCGGGCACGGGGCTGACGGCCGGCTCACCATAGACTGCTGCCGTCGAGGAGAAGATCACGTGCTTGACGCCACCGCGCACCGCGCTCTCGAGCAGGGCGCGCGTCTTCACGGTGTTATTGAGATAGTAACCAAGCGGATCGGAAACCGAATCGGGCACCACGATCTTGGCTGCGAAATGCGCAATCTCGGTGATGCCATGCTCGGCGATGACGCGCTCGACCAGAGCCTGATCGCCCATATCGCCTTGTACGAATGTCGCTTCCGGGGGCACGGCCCACCAGAAGCCGGTCGAGAGATCGTCGAGCACGACGACCTTTTCGCCGCGATCGAGCAGCTCCAGCACCATATGGCTGCCGATATAGCCGGCGCCGCCCGAGACCAGAATCGTCATGTATCGTCTCCGATTGTCATCGCTCTGGCATAGGCCTTAAGCAAAAAGGATTGACGACGCATCAAGCGACGATTGGTATCAGGAACAGGCTGGCCCGCCTTTCGCCAGAATTGCGCGACAGCCTTGGCAACAGCTGGCATTGATCGGGGCACGCCGGCTTCCTACGCTTTGCCCTTCCGACGCAGGCGCACCACGCTCGGTGCGCGAAATGGGTTTTTCATGACGAAACGCATCCGCAAGGCCGTCCTTCCCGTCGCGGGCCTTGGTACCCGCTTCCTTCCCGCCACCAAGGCGGTCCCCAAGGAAATGCTGACCATCGTCGACCGTCCGGTCGTCCAGCATGTCGTCGACGAGGCCAGGGCAGCCGGCATCGAGCATTTCGTCTTCGTCACCGGCCGCAACAAGGGCGTGATCGAAGACCATTTTGATATCGCCTATGAGCTCGATGACACATTGGCCAAGCGCGGCAAGATGAAGGAACTGGAGGCGCTCAGGGCGGATCTGCCGCCGGCGGGCGCCGCGAGCTTCCTCCGTCAGCAGGCTCCGCTTGGCCTTGGCCACGCCGTCTGGTGCGCACGCGATGTCATCGGTGACGAGCCCTTCGCCTTGCTGCTGCCGGATATGCTCCATCACAGCCTCGGCAAGGGCTGCCTCGCCGAGATGATCGACGCCTTCGAGAAGCACGGCGGCAACCACATCGGCGTGGCGCCGGTGCCGGACGACCAGACCCATCAATACGGGATCGTCGGCGTCGAGGACGTGAAGGCCAAGGTCTCGAAGATCACGAAGATGGTCGAGAAGCCGGCAAAGGGAACGGCCCCCTCGAATCTGCACATCACCGGCCGCTACATCCTGCAGCCGACGATCTTCAATCTGCTGGCGAACCAGGAAACAGGCGCCGGCGGCGAAATCCAGCTCACCGATTCGATGATCGCACTATCCCGGCAGGAGCCCTTCTACGCCGTGCGCTTCGATGGGGACATCTACGACACCGGTTCGAAACTCGGCTTCCTGACCGCCAACATCGCCTATGCGCTCCAGCGCGGCGACCTTGGCCCGCAACTGCGCGCGGAAATCGAGCGGCTGCTCGAGGCGTAACCGTCGCACCGTCGTTCCCGGGCCAGGCCCGATGCGGGCCCGGGAACCCGAGGTGATGAGGGGGCCGGCGCCGCGCCGGCCATCATGCCAAGCCTGGCTTAGAACTGCAGCCGCAGGCCGACCTGCGCGACATTGGCCGTGTAATCCGAGTTCGGCGCAGTCGAGTTCAGGCGTTCGTGGGTGAAGCTCGCCCGCACGGCGAAGGTCCGCGTCAGCTTGTATTCGAGCCGGGCGCCGATCGCCGTATAATCTTCACGCAGCCCCTGCCCCTCATAGGCGGTGYGGCCGAAGGTGGTGAAGCCGGTCACAGTCAGATTGCGGCGCAAGGCATGAGCCACCTCGAGGGTGGCTCGTCGCGCCCAGGTGCCGCTGCTGCCCGAGATCGTCGTATCGCCAAGCTCGGAGGTGCCGCGCAGCGTCACCGTCGTCAAAGGGGTCGGCGTCCACAGGATCGCGGCATCGCCAACCATGCCGCGCAGGTTCCTCAGCCGGGGATCCTCATAGGCCCGGTCCTGATAGCCCACGGACACTTCGCCCGTGACCAGCCGGCTGATTTCGAAAGTGGAGCCGACACTGACGGTGTACCCGTTCGAAGAGCGCTCAAACCCATTGGAATCCACCCGCTGGTCATACTGGCGCGTGTCAATATCGCCCTGGATGAAAGGCCTGAGGCCCGGCGTCAGCTCATAGCCGGCTCGTAGCCGCAAGCCATAGTCCGTCTGGTTGCGGTCGGCCTGGCTCAGGGTTGCGCCGCTGATCAGCTTCGCGTTCTCGAAGTCCTGGCGGTCGACTGAACCCCGTAGCGTCAGCTGCAGACGGTTGATGTCATGCGTGACACCGGCCGAGCCGCCATAGAAATAGGTCAGCGGCCGGCCGACGACCGGCGCATTGAGGTCCGGCGAACCGGGACGCTGCGTATCGAGCCTGAGGCGGCTTTCCAGCAGGATGCGGGTATCGCGGGTGGCATCGAGCCGAAGATCAAGCGCCCCCTCGCCATCCGGGCGCGAGGCTTCGCCATCGCGAAAATACTCGGAATAGGCGCCGCGCAGCCTGCCCCTCAACTGATGCACGTTCCAGTCCGACTGGATGCCAAGCTCGCCCTCGTAACGAGCGAAGCCTGAGCCCTTGTTCGGGCCGGAGACGCGCTGCGGATTGCTGTCATAGCCAACGGAATTCGTCGTCGCCGGGGTCAGAATGACATTGCCAAGCCTGAGCCCCAGCGGCGCGTAGGGGTCTTCCTCGACGATCGAACGCCGCCGCAGCGGCGGCGGCGCCGCCGGGCCTGGTTGCGGCAATGTCGAAACGGCCGGTTGGGGCGCGCGGAACTGGCGCTGCGTGACGCCGCGAAGGCCGGGCGCCAGGACCTGGCGGCTGGCGCGCGGCGGCGCGCGGTTGGAAATCGTCGAAGGCTGGTTCTGGATCAAGGCAGCCGGATCGCGCACCGCCTCGGGAATCGGCGAGGTCGCGTTCTGCTGTGCCTGATCCGGCGTCGCCTGGGCCTGGGCGACATAGGCGGGTACGGTGCTGCGCAGGCTCGGGGCCCGCGCCTGCTGCGCCCATGCCGTATCGATCGCTGGCCATGCCGCCGCAAGGCCTGCTGCTGCAGCGCCTGTCAAAAGCACGGTCGTGACGCGACGGGACACGAGGAGAGCGAACTCCGGAACAAGCCAAGGCGCGCCCGGATGGCGCGCATGGTTAACGGAGTTAGAACGAAGAGGGTTAACGTGCCGTCAATGCACCCTGCTGCGAGGCTTGGCAGCCCTGCTGCGAGGCTTGGCAGTCCTGCTGCAAGGCTTGACGGTGGAAGTCCCCGCCCGGACTGTGCTAGACGCCCCAGCCATGACAGCCGATATCCGCGCCTCGGCGCTCCGCACCATCGCGACCGAGCGCACCGGGCTCGATACGCTTCACACCGCGCTCGCCAACGGCCTGGGCGAACCCTTTGCAGCCGCTGTGGAGTTGATCCGCGCTGCCGCCGGCCGTGTCGTCGTCACCGGCATGGGCAAATCGGGCCATGTCGGGCGTAAGCTCGCAGCGACCTTGGCTTCGACYGGGACCCCTGCCCTCTT
Organism: Allobosea sp. 05T422_2; assembly: GCF_056396265.1. Taxonomy (NCBI): domain Bacteria; kingdom Pseudomonadati; phylum Pseudomonadota; class Alphaproteobacteria; order Hyphomicrobiales; family Alloboseaceae; genus Allobosea; species Allobosea sp. 05T422_2. The sequence goes on from NZ_JBFTLD010000038.1 coordinate 13,605, forward strand.
CGTGCATCCGGCCGAAGCGAGCCATGGCGATCTCGGCATGGTCCAGCCGGAGGATGTCGTCATCGCCCTCTCCTGGTCCGGAGAGGCGGCGGAGCTGTCCGCCATCGTCGCCTATACCCGCCGTTTCCGCGTCGGCCTGATCGCGCTGACCGCCAATGCCGAGAGCGCGCTTGGCCGCGAGGCCGACATTGCCCTCGTGATCCCGAAGGCGGAAGAGGCCTGCCCGAACGGGCTCGCCCCCACGACCTCGACGACCATGCAGATCGCGCTCGGCGACGCGCTCGCGATTGCGCTGCTCGAGGCCCGTGGCTTTTCGCGCCAGGATTTCTTCGTCTACCACCCMGGCGGCAAGCTCGGCGCGCAGCTCAAGACGGTCGAGAGCATCATGCATCGTGGCGAGGGCCTGCCCCGCGTCGGCCTCGACACTGCGCTGCCGGATGTGATCGCGATGATCTCGGCCAAGGGTTTTGGCTGCGCAATTGTCACCGATCTCGACGGGCGCCTCGCCGGCATCGTCACCGATGGCGACCTGCGCCGCAAGCTCGGCTCCGGCGGGCCGAGCGCTTTGCGCGCCCGCGATGTGATGACCCCATCCCCGCGCCGCATCGCCCCCGATGCGCTGGCCGTCGAGGCACTCGAGATGGTCAACCGGTTGCGCATCACGGCATTGGTCGTCGCGGACGCTGAGGAACGTCCGGTCGGCCTCGTGCATGTGCATGACCTGCTGACGCTCGGCGTCGCCTGAACCGTCAGGCCAATCGCTCGCGCAATGCCTTCGCCGCGTGCCGGGTGAAGGCCCGGACCCGGGCGGCATGACGCAGATCGGGATGGGTCAAAACCCAGATCTCGGATGCAAGCTCAGGAACCGGCTCGCTCAGGCGAGCCAGTCCGAGCGATGGCTCGTCGCCGAGATAGCTCGGCAAAAGCGCATGAGCCCCTGATCGCGCCGCAACGGCCGCCGCGAAGAATGAATCCACGCTTGCACCGACACGCTCCGTCGGAACGTGATCACGCAGCCAGCGCGCCGCCGGGGCATGCATCAGGGCCGGCGCAAGGCCGATCCATCGCCGAGTCGCCAGAAGCTGGGTCATGTCTCGCACACCTCCGTCGTCATTCGCCGAATAGGCTGCAAAGCCGAAGCGCGCGGCCCGCTGCCCGACCAGGGCTTCCGGCGGAGCATGCGTCGGCCTGATGGCAACATCGGCCTCGTTGCGCGCCATATCGGCCATCGCATTGGAGAATTGCAGCTCAACCGACATCTGCGGATGCGCGTCCGCKAAGCTGAGCACGATCGGCGCGACGATATAGGCCAGCGTATCGACCGTCGTGACCTTCAGCGTGCCGCGGAGGCGGTTGTCCCGGCCCGCGACCGCCCGGTTCAGTTCATCCAGCCGCTGCTCGATATCGCCCGCGCGCTGGATGATCTCCTCCGCGAGCACCGTCGGGACATAGCCGTCCACCCCGCGTTCGAAGAGCGGATTGCCAAGCCGACGCTCCAGCGCCTCGAGCCTGCGATAGGCCGTCGCCGGATGGGTCTGGAGTGCGTCACATGACACGGCTGCTCTTCATCCAGGCTTCCCCGCGCAAGGCGGATTCGGCCTCGTCTTCCAGCGCGCAGCACTTCCTTGCCGCCCTCCAGGCAAGGCTGCCCACACTCTCGGTCGAGACGCTCGACCTCTGGGCCGCGGAGCTGCCGCAATTCGACGGCGCCATGCTGGCGGCGAAATATGCCCGCCTCGCCAGGCGCGATCTCAACGCCCCGGAACAGGCGGCCTGGCGGGTCATCGAGGGAATGATCGCCCGTCTCGCCGGAGCCGATCTCGTGCTGATCGCGACGCCGATGTGGAATTTCGGTATCCCCTACAAGCTCAAGCACTGGATCGACCTCGTCACCCAGCCGGGGCTGAGCTTCTCCTTCGATCCTGCGACGGGATACACGCCGCTGCTGAGGTCGCGCCCGACGCTCGCCATCCTCGCAAGCGCTGGCGACTATAGCGAAGGGCCGAGCCGGGGTCGGCCCGATCTTGCGACGCCCTATCTCAAGGCAGCACTCGGCTTCATTGGCCTCAGCGACGCCATCGTGGTCTGCCAGGGGCCCACGATCGGTCCGGATCAGGAGGTCGCTGAAGGCCGCACGCATGTGCATGCCCGTCTTGAAGAGATCGCCGCCAGCTTTGCAGTCACGGTGGGAATTGGCACGGAACGGCTCAGGAGCGCGTCATGACAACGGGCTGGGCCTGGATCGCCCTCGTCGTCTCCGGCATCGTCGATGTCGCCTGGGCGCTCAGCATGAAGAAGGCCAACGGCTTTCGCGACCTGCACTGGGCGCTTGTCTCGGTGCTGCTTCTGGTCGTCTTCGTCGTGCTTCTGATCAAGGCGCTGGACGTGCTGCCGCTCGGCACGGCCTATGCGGTCTGGACAGGCATCGGCGCGCTCGGCTCGGTGCTCGTCGGCATCCTCGTCTTCGGCGAGCCGGCCACGATCGCCCGTCTCTTCTGGATCGCGCTGGTGCTCGTCGGCATCGTCGGGCTGAAGACGACGGCGTGAGCGGGTTACCCGCTCACTGCCTCTCGTAGAGCAACCGCGCCCGGATCGTGCCGTCGAGCGCCCTGATCTCGGCCAGGATGGCGTCCGCATCGGCACCGATGCGGTCGGCCTCCATCACGACATAGCCGATCTCGCCATCGGTCTGGTAGTTCTGGGCGGAGATATTGACCTCGCGCCGGGCGAAGATGTCGTTCAGCCGCCGCAGCATGCCGGGCTCGTTGCGCTGGACATGGATGAAGCGCGTCCCGATCGGACGCGGCGCCAGTTGCACCTGCGGGAAGTTCACCGCGCCGACAGTCGAACCGATATCCGAATAATCGACCAGCTTGCGCGCCACCTCGGCACCGATGCGCTCCTGTGCCTCCTCCGTCGAGCCTCCGACATGCGGCGTCAGGATGACATTGGGCAGGCCCTGCAGCGGCGAGACGAAGCGCTCGCTGTTCGAGGCAGGCTCCTTTGGGAACACATCGACGGCGGCCCCCGCAAGATGGCCGCTGCCCAGCGCCTCGGYCAGCGCATCGAGATCGACGACGGTGCCGCGCGAATTGTTGATGAGATAGCTGCCCTTGCGCATCGCGGCGATCTCGGCCTTGCCGATCATGCCATGGGTCGCGGGCGTCTCCGGCACATGCAGCGAGATCACGTCGCAGGAGCCGAGCAAGTGCTTCAKGCTGTCGACGGGTTCGGTATTGCCATGACGCAGCCGGTCGGTGTGGTCGAAATAGAGCACCCGCATGCCCATCGCCTCGGCCAGTGTCGAGAGCTGGCTGCCGATATTGCCGTAGCCGATGATCCCGAGCGTCTTGCCGCGCACCTCGAAGCTGCCATTGGCCGACTTGTCCCAGCCGCCGTCATGCGCAGAACGCGACCGGTCGGGGATGCGCCGCAGCAGCATGACGATCTCGCCAATGGTGAGCTCGGCGACGCTGCGGGTATTCGAGAACGGCGCATTGAAAACGGGGACGCCACGCGCGCGGGCGGCCTGCAGGTCGACCTGATTGGTTCCAACCGAGAAGCAGCCGACGGCAAAGAGGCGGCTTGCGCGCTCGAAAACGTCGGCCGTGAGCTGCGAACGCGAACGGATGCCGAGCACATGCACCTTCTCGACAGCCTTGAGCAGCTCATCGTGATCGAGTGCCTTGGGCAGGCGGATCATGTTGGTATAGCCGGCCTGGACCATCAGATCGGCAGCGGAATCATTGATGCCTTCGAGCAGCAGGACACGGATCCGGTCCTTTGGCAGCGACAGGCGTTCGGTCTGGTCTGGCATGGTGCGCTTCGCTTGCGGCGGGAGTTCCCTATAGACCCCGCGCATCGATATGGGCAGCCCGATTTCGCATCAGCGAGATGAACTGGCGGCGCAACGTTCAGGCTTTCTCGACCACCAGCGTCGCACCGTCGACGCGCACGACCCGCACTTCGGAGCCAGCCAGCAGCTCGGGCCCGGTGATTCGCCAGGAGGAATCGCCGACGCGGATGCGGCCCTCGCCACCGGTCATGGTGGCATCGAGCCTGAAGACCTTGCCGATCAGCTGCCGCCCGCGGTCGTTCAGACCCTGCGCCGCATCCGGTTCATCCGACTTGCGCCGGGTCAGGGCCCGGCCCGCAAGGACACTGGCGACCGACAAAGCCGCGAAGATCAGCGCCGCGCCTTGCCAGCCCACCCCGGTCAGGCCAACCACGAGCCCAGTCAGCAGCGCAGCAAGGCCGAGCCAGATCAGGAAGACACCGGGTGCCAGCAACTCGCCGCCAATCAGGACGAGGCCGATCACGACCCAGCCCCAGCCCCCGATCGATCCAAACCAGTCCAGCATCGTCGTACCCTCAGGCGCTCGTCCGGCCGGAGGCGGGAACCGAGCCGGTGCGGCGCGCCTCGATCGCGTCCTCGCCAAAAACCGCGCGCGTGAGCTGTGCGATGCCGCCGACCGTGCCGGCCAGCGCCGCTGCTTCGATCGGCACGATCACCACCTTGCTGTTTGGCGCGCTGGCGATGGCCTTGAGCGCATCGGTATAGCGCTCGGCGATCAGGAAATTCGCGGCCTGGATATCACCACGGCTGATCGCCTCGCTGACCATGGCTGTCGCTGCCGCTTCGGCCTGGGCCAGCCGTTCGCGTGCCTCGGCATCGCGCAACGCCGCTTCCTTGCGGCCCTCGGCTGCAAGGATCTGCGATTGCTTCTGCCCTTCCGCCTTGAGGATCTCGGCCTGCCGCAGGCCTTCCGCCTCCAGCACCGCCGCGCGCTTCTCACGCTCGGCCTTCATCTGCCGGTTCATCGCGCCGGCGATATCCGCGGGCGGCAGGATGTCCCGGATCTCGATGCGGGTGACCTTGACGCCCCAGGGCGAAGCCGCGGCATCCATGACCCGCAGCAACCGCTCGTTGATCTCGTCGCGATGCGACAGCAACTGGTCGAGATCCATCGAGCCGACGACGGTGCGGATATTGGTCATGGTCAGCACCATCAGGGCCTGATCGAGCGACGAAACCTCATAGCAGGCCTTGGCTGCGTCGAGCACCTGATAGAAGGCGGCAGCGTCGATCCGGACGCCGGCATTGTCCTTGGTGATCGCCTCCTGGCTCGGAATGTCGAGCACCTGCTCCATGACATTCACCTTGTGGCCGACCCGGTCGATATAGGGCACGATCAGGCCGAGGCCCGCCCCGAGCGTACGCRAATAGCGGCCGAAGCGTTCGATCGTATAATTATAGCCCTGCGGAACAGTGCGAACCCCCAGCGCGATCGTCAGGATGACGAGCAGCACCAGAATCACGACAACGATGTCGAAACTGAAGATCTGATTCATTTGGCTCCGCCAGTCCGCCAGTCACGCTCTGGAGTTTCATGCTCCAGCGTTCAAAGGGGCCCGAGGCCCCGATGCACGCAACCTGACGATTGCGACGACCATGTGCAAGCGGGGGCTGCATCGCTCAGCCTTCCAAGGCCTTTGAGACCCGCCGCATCAACTCGCCGACCATCGCGCATTCATCGTCGCTGAGCACGAGCATCATCGCCTCGATGCGCTGGACATGGATCGCCATCGCCTTGCGCGTCAGCACCTCGCCTTCCGGCGTCAGCCAGAGCCGGCGCACGCGGCGGTCAGCCTCGTCGCCACGACGCTCGATCAGCTCGCGCCGCTCCAGCTCCGGCAGCAGCATGCTCATCGCGCTGCGGCCGACGAGCAGCTTCTCCGCCAGCGCCTGCTGGGTCAGGCCCGGCACATGGAAGACATTCGCAAGAACGTCATAATGCGCGAGCTGAATGCCGAGCGGCGCAAGCGCCTCGCTGAACACCTTCTTCCAGAGCGCGTGCACGCGCGCGACCGCGATCCAGTTATGGAAGCGCGGCAGTTCCCAGGGCAGCACCTGCCTGTCCTCAGGCTGAGCCATGTCGGAGTTCGCCGAAATCGGCTCTTGCTTTTTGTTCATGGTTGAACATATTTGTTCAGCATTGAACGAACTAGAGGTCGCACCATGGCCGGTTCAGCACTCCGTATCATTCGACCGCTCATCCGCCTCTCCAGCTTCGTTGCACCGAAGACGKCCGGGCATCTTGCCTTCAAGGCCTTTTGTACGCCGCCACGGCGGCAACAGGGAACCGCGAAACGAAAGGCGGCCACAAAAGCCGCATCCGAACGGCTGGCCGGCGCGACACGCCACGCCATTCCCTACCCCTGTGGCTCGGTCACCGCCTATCTCTTCGAGCCGAACGGGCAGAAGCCGTCCGGTTCCCCTTCGCCGTCCGTGATCCTCCTGCATGGCTGGATCAGCGAGGCGGCCTTCATGACCGCCTTCGTCGCGCCGCTGACCGCGGCCGGCTTCCGTGTCGTCGCCTATGATCTGCCCGCCCATGGCGACTCGACGGGCAGCGAGCTCAATATTCCGCTCGGTGTCGCCAGCCTCGCTGCCGTCGCGCGCGCCTTCGCACCGGTCCACGCCATCGTGACTCATTCCTTCGGTGGAGCGATCGCCATGGCTGCGCTCGCCCGCACCGTACCGGGGCAGCCGGCCGTCACGGCGAACCGGCTGGCGCTGATCGCCGCCCCCTCCTCGATCACCGAGATCACCCGCCAGTTCGGCACGACGATCGGTCTCGGCCGGCGCGGCCAGGCGGCGCTGGAACGACGCATCCATGTCGTAGCTGGCAACCCGGTCGAGGCCTTCGAGGGTCGTAACCAGCTCGCAGCGATCGCCAAGCCGACGCTGGTGATCCATTGCCGCGACGATCGGGAACTGGGTTTTCACCATGCCGAGGCCTTGGCCGCAGCCGGGCCCGGCGTCACGCTCGAGCCCGTGAAGGGGCTCGGCCACCGCCGCATCCTGCAGGCGAAGGCAGTGGTCGAAAGCGTCAGCCGGTTCGTGGCCGGTTAGGCTTCTGCGCTGCGGCCGCAACGGCTGCCGCAGCCGGTGCGCGAAAGCGCTACACCCAGCCCATCAGCTCGCGGCGCACGACGGCCTCGAGCACCCTGATCCCCTCGTCGGAATCGTTCAGGCACGGTAAATAGGCGAACTGCTTGCCGCCATTGTGCAGGAAGATCTCGCGGTTCTCGACATCGAGCTCTTCCAGGGTTTCCAGGCAGTCCGCCGAGAAGCCCGGCGCAACGATGGCGAGCGATTTCGTTCCTGCTTCGGCCAGCGCCTTCACGGTCTCGTCGGTATAGGGCTGCAGCCACTCATCCGGCCCGAAGCGTGACTGGAAGGTCAGGCGGAAGCGCTCTTCCGGCAGGCCGAGTTCGTCGCGCAGCAGCCGCCAGGTCTTGACGCACTGGCAGTAATAAGGATCGCCCTTGAGCAGATATTCCTTCGGCATGCCGTGGAACGAACAGAGGATCACGTCCGGGTCGAAATCGAGCTTGGCGAGCGAGGCGCGCATCGAGGTTGCGAGCGCCGCGATATAGACGGGATCGTCATGGTAGGGCGGCGCGACCCTGACCGCGGGCTGCCAGCGCATCTGCATCAGCGCCCTAAAAGCCTGATCGCAGGCGGTTGCCGAGGTCGGCGCCGCATATTGCGGATAGAGCGGCACCATCAGGATGCGGTCGCAACCCTGGTCCTGCAGCGCCTTCAACCGGCTTTTCACATCGGGAAAGCCGTAACGCATCGCCCAGTCGAAGACGATGCGCTCGCCGGCATAGGATTTCAGCCGCTCCGCGAGCTGCTCGGTCTGCGAGCGCGTGATCGTCTTCAGCGGCCCCTCATCGCGCTCCTTGTTCCAGATCGAGGCATAGTCCTTGCCCTTCCGGCCCGGCCGCGTCGTCAGGATGATGAGGTTGAGTAGCGGCCACCAGACCCAGCGCGAGGTCTCGATCACCCTGCGGTCGGACAGGAATTCCTTGAGATAGGCCCGCATCGGCCAGTAACCCGTGCCTTCCGGGGTACCGAGATTCATCAGCAGCACGCCGATGCGCGAGCCACGCAACGGCCGATGGTCGGAGGGCAGCTTCACGGGGAGTGGGCCGGCGGCGGGCTTGGTCTTGACTGTCATCGATCCCGGACTTTCGTTTCTTCGTGATTTAGACGAGTTAGAGCATTCGTCCAGCCGCGAAGGCCCGGGGTGCGACATCGGCACCCCTGCATAATCGGCTAACCGTTTCCGCTGGTCAGCGGCACGCGGTTTGCTAATCTGGATTTCTTCTCAACAGGGCCTTGCTCCATGACCAAGCTGACCCGTCGCCGCGCTCTCGGCGTCCTTGCCGCCCCGGCCGCGCTTGCCGCCACCGCGCCGGTTGCCAGGGCGCAAGCTCCGGCCCCTGCCTTCACGCTGCTGCTGCTCAACGACATCTACAAGATGAGCGACGACAAGGGCCGCGGCGGCTTCGCCCGCGCCTCGGGCATCGCCAAGGCCGAACGGGCTCGCGGCATACCCGTGCTCTTCTGCCACGCGGGCGACTGCTACTCCCCCTCCCTGATGTCGGGCTTCGACCAGGGCGCCCATATCGTCACGATGCAGAACAAGATGGGCATCGACGTCTTCGTGCCCGGCAACCACGAGTTCGACTTCGGCAAGGACAATTACCTCAAGCTCACCGCCGCCCAGACCTACCCGACCTTTGCCGCGAACCTGCGTGACGCCGCCGGCAACGCGCTGCCCGGCCACAAGGACTCGCAGATCTTCGAGCTTGGCGGCATCAAGGTCGGCGTCATAGGCACCACCTATGATCCGACGCCGCAGCTCTCCAATCCCGGCGACCTGAAATTCTCCTCGACCATGGAGGCCTTGCGGCGCGAGGCGCGGGCGTTGAAGTCGCAGGGCGCCGATATCCTCGTCGGTGTCGTCCATGCCGACCGCGCCACGGATTTGACGATCGTGCGCTCGCGCGTCGTCGACATCCTGCTCACCGGGCACGACCATGATCTCGCCATCGCCTATGACGGCAAGGTCGTGATGGTGGAATCGAACGAGGAGGGCAATTACGTCACCGCCATCGATATCGCCGCGAAGGTGACCGGCGAGGGCGCCAATCGCCGTGTCGAGTGGACGCCGACATTTCGCGTCAACGATTCCCGCGCTGCGACGCCCGATCCGGAGGTTGCCGCGATCGTCAAGGGCTACGAGAGCGAGCTGTCGAAGGAACTCGACATCGAAATCGCGACGCTCGCCGCCCCGCTCGATTCCCGCACCAGCATGATCCGCACGCAGGAAACCGCGATCGGCAACCTGATCGCCGATGCGATCCGCGCTGCAACCGGCGCCCAACTCGCCATCACCAATGCCGGCGGCATCCGAGCCAACAAGCAATACGCCGCTGGCCACAAGGTCACCCGGCGCGACGTGCTGAGCGAGCTGCCCTTCGGCAACGCCACCGTGATGGTCGAGATTACCGGCAAGGACGTGAAGGACGCGATCGAGAACGGGCTGAGGGACGCACCGCAAGGCGCGGGGCGTTTCCCTGTGGTCTCGGGTCTCAGCTTCGAGGCCGATCTCAAGCAGCCGCAGGGCTCGCGCGTCACAGCTGTCACCGTCGACGGCAAACCGATCGAGCCCACCGGCAAGTACACGGTCGCCTCCAACAATTTCATGCTGGAAGGCGGCGATGGCTACACTGCGCTCGGCCGCGGCCGGACGTTGCTCGGCCTGACCGACGGCAAGCTCATGGCGAACGAGGTCATGGTCTATCTGCGCCGACTCGGCACCGTCGACGCAAAGGTCGAGGGACGGGCCGTCCTGAAGTGAGCGGTTATGCGGCGGCGCTGACGCGCTTTCTGGCAAGTCGGGCAAGCAAGGACTGGCGCGAACTCGCTGTCTTCCGTCCTGGAGGCGCTGCAGAGCGGGCGGCCGCGGCTGCCGATGCCGAGCGCGCGGCCGGGCATGTCGTGGCGCCCGCACCTGAACGGCTGCTCGCTGCCCTGGCGGAAACGCCATTCGAGACAGTGCGGGCATTCGTACTCGGCCAGGACCCCTATCCGACACCCGGCCATGCCAATGGCCTTGCCTTCTCCTATGTCGGCCCGCCGCCTCTGCCGCGTTCGCTGGTCAATATCTACAAGGAGCGGACGGAGGATCTCGGACAGGCCGCACCGGTGAGCGGCGACCTGTCATCCTGGGCCTCGCAGGGTGTGCTGTTGCTCAACACGGCCCTGACGGTGCGCGAAGGCGCGAGCAAGGCGGGCTCGCATCTCTCGCTCGGATGGGGGGCGGTCACGGACGCGATCATCACCGCTGTCTCGACCTCGCGTCCGCATGTCGTTTTCCTGCTCTGGGGCGCTCCGGCGCAGGCCAAGCGCGGCCTGATCGATGAGCGCCGGCATCACGTGATCGCCAGCGCGCATCCATCGCCGCTTTCGGCGCGGCGGGGCTTCTTCGGGTCGAAACCGTTCAGCCGGGCGAATGAGTGGTTGGTGGCAAAGGGCGAAGCGCCGATCGCCTGGTGACGGGCGCGACGCCGTTGGATCGCTTCAACCTCCCGCGCCGACCGGCATGGCTACCGGAAGCGGAGCACAGCCTATCCTGCACGCAGACACTGGAAGCACGGACCGTCGCGTCGGCGACGGGGATCGTGGACCCGGCGCCATTCCTATCCCACCGGCCGCTCGTCGGCGATGACCTTTCCGTCATTGGGCAATGCCCCGAGCGGCAGGATCTCCACCGCTCCCTTGAGCTTTGTCACCTGCTGCAGGGTCGAGGACATCGCATCGACAAGTCCGGCGGGCTCGGCATAGATCTCGGCCTTGAGCGTCATCGTGTCGAGCTCGTCGGCGCGGCCGATGACCAGCCTGAGCTTGGCGATCTCCACGTGCCRCCTGGCGATCTCGGCGACCTGCTCTGGCCGCACGAACATGCCCTTGATCTTGGCGGTCTGGTCGGCGCGCCCCATCCAGCCCTTGATGCGCGTATTGCTCCGGCCGCACGCGCTCGCGCCCGGCAGCACAGCCGTGAGATCCCCGACGGCCAGCCTGATCTGCGGGTGATGCGGATCGAGATTGGTGACGACGATCTCGCCAACCTCGCCTTCGGCCACAGGATCGCCCGTACCCGGCCGCACGATCTCGATGATCAGGTTCTCGTTCAGAAGCATGCCTTCGCGCGCCGACGTCTCATAGGCGATGACGCCGATATCCGCAGTGGCATAGAGCTGATAGGCATCAATGCCGCGCTCCTTGACCCAAGCTTGCAGCGAGGGCGGGAAGGCAGCCCCCGACACCACCGCGCGCTTGATGCAGGAGATATCGACGCCACGCGCCTCGGCGGCCTCGATCAGGATCTTCAGGAAATCCGGCGTGCCGGCATAGGCTTGCGGCCGATAGGCCGAGATCACCTCCATCTGCTGCTCGGTATTGCCCGGACCGGCCGGTATCACAGCGCATCCAAGCGCACGTGCGGCCGAATCCATGATGAACCCGCCCGGCGTCAGGTGGTAGCTGAAGGTATTGATGACGATATCGCCGTGACGGAAGCCCGCCGCAAAGAGCCCGCGCGCCGCGCCCCAGGGATCAACTCCCGTGCCCTCGGGCTCGAAGATCGGGCCGGGCGAGGTGAACAACCGGCCAAAGGACCCTGGCGATGCCGGCACGAAACCGCCGAAGGGCGGAGTGCCCCTGTGCAGTGCCGGCAGGTCGGCCTTGCGGAGCACCGGCAGCCGCGACAGCGCATTGCGATCGGTGATCGCTGCCGTGTTGAGCCCCTTCAGCCGCTCGGCATAGGCAGGCGCGGATAAGGCAGCCTCGAGCACGGGCCTCAGCCTCGCGAAGAGATCGGCCTCGCGCGCGTCGGAAGTGCGGATTTCGAGATCGTCGAGATGATCGCTCATCGCTTTTGTCCTTGCGGAGCTTTGGCTCAGCGGATGATGCGCAGGATGCGCAGGAAATTGAGGAGGCCGACGAGAGCGCCGGCCACATAGGTAAAGGCGGCCGCCCTCAGCACGCCGCGCGCTGCCGGTAGGTCGCGCCCGTCGAGATAGCCGTCTCTGGACAGGATCGGCAGCGCCTTGCCGAAGCTCGCGTCGAACTCCAGCGGCAGCGTCACGAGATGCACGACAAGACCGACGCCGAGCATTGCGATGGCGATGCCGGCCTGCATCAGTCCGATCGCAGGAACATGGGTGACGGCCATCACCAGAGGCGCAGTGAGCAGGATCGCCATCGCGACCTTGTCGAAGATGCCGAGGAAGCGCGCGAGCGCCGTACGCCAGGTAAAGAGCGAGCTGCCTTGCGCGTGCTGGATGGCATGCCCGACCTCATGCGCCGCCACTGCGACGGCCGTGATCGAGCGCCCATCGTGATTGTCAGGCGAGAGCCTGACCGCACGCGCATCGGGGTCATAGTGATCGCCCGCCGCGGAGGCCTCGACCGTGACGGCATCAAGCGAGAATCGATCAAGCAGGTGCCGGGCGAGTTCGCCTCCGGTTCCCGGCAGATCCGGCCGGGCGGCCGCATGCTTGCGCATCTGGCCGCGCACCCAGGACTGCGGCCCGAAGATGAGCACGATCAGCAGCACTGCGAGCACGAGATAGAGCATCCGACCGCTTCCGCCTTGTCCGGATCACGAAAGCCAGCGCTTGCGGCGCTTGTAGCTCTTGACGTCGCGGAACGATTTCTTGTCGCCCTCGGCCACGCCCAGATAGAACTCCTTCACGTCCTCGTTTTCGCGCAACATCTGCGCCTCGCCGTCCATGACGACACGGCCCGTCTCCATGATGTAGCCATAGGTTGCGTAGCGCAGCGCCATGTTGGTGTTCTGCTCGGCGACGAGGAAGGAAACGCCGTCCTCCGCATTGAGGCGACGGACGATCTCGAAGATCTCCTCGACGATCTGGGGCGCGAGCCCCATCGACGGCTCATCGAGCAGGATCATCTTGGGCTTCGACATCATGGCGCGGCCGACMGCGCACATCTGCTGCTCGCCACCCGAGGTATAGCCGGCCTGCGAGTTGCGCCGCTGCTTCAGGCGCGGGAACAGCTCATAGATCTTCTCGAGGTCGCGCTTGATCGCGGCATTGCCGTCGCGCCGGGTGAAGGCGCCGGTCAGCAGGTTCTCCTCGATCGAGAGATGGCCGAAGCAATGGCGGCCTTCCATGACCTGGATGCAGCCGCGCCGGACGAGTTCGTTCGGCGACATCCGATCGACCCGCTCGCCATCGAACACGATCGAGCCCTTGGTGACCTCGCCGCGCTCGGCCTTGAGCAGGTTCGAGATCGCCTTCAGCGTCGTCGTCTTGCCCGCGCCATTGGCGCCGAGGATTGCGACAATGCCCTTGCGCGGCACCTGCAGGGAGACGCCCTTGAGCACCAGGATGACGTGATCATAGATCACCTCGATATTGTTCAGCGACAGGATGGTGTCCGTCGCAGCGGCGGGGGCGGGCTTCTCGAGGGTGGCGGTCGACATTGCGTGCTCCTTCCCTCTCCTTGTGGGGAGAAGGTGATCCGGCACAGCCGGATCGGATGAGTGAAGGACGGACGAGGTCAGGCGCTGCCGCACTCGTCCGTCTGCTTCGCAGGTGCCTCCTCCCCCGGAGGGGAGAAGGCTGAGCTCACATCAGGACGACTTCTCGCAGGACTCGGTCCGCTTCGGCCAGCCGGCGTTCTTCTCGGCATAGTCCTTGGCGGCGGCCTCGATCAGCGGACGCACCTCGTCCTTCAGCGGCTCGATCCAGTCCGAACCCTTGGTCCACTTGGTGCCGTCCCATTCGGCGACATACATCTTGCTATGGCCGGAATGGTCGCTGCAGGAGATCGTCGACGGGGTGCCGAAACCCTCCATGCCGATTTCCTTCAGGCGGGCCTCGGTGATGTTGAGGCCCTCGAGACCACGGCGCATGTCCTCGGCATTGACCACCTTCTTGCCGGTGAGCTTCTGCGCGTTGCGGATCGCCTCGACCACGAGCATCGAGTTGTAGACGCCGCGGTTATAGAGGTTCTCGCCGACCTTCTCCTTCGGCGCCAGGCTCTTACCCTTCTCCACGACATGTTTGATGATGTCCTGGATGACCGGGAAATTGGTGCCCGCCGCATTGAAGTTGAGCGACTTGTAGCCCTTTGCCTCGGCCCCGCCGGCCCGCGCATCATCGTCGCCGCCGGCCCACCAGACGCCGACCAGCTTGTTGATCGGGAAGCCGTTCTTGATGGCCTCCTTCACGGCCGTCGGGTTCATCGCGCCCCAGCCCTGGTTGTAGAGGTAGTCCGGGCGGTCACGCCGGATCGAGAGCCAGAGCGAGCCCTGGTTCTGCATGTCGGCTGCAGCGACCGGATACAGCTTGAGCTCGAAGCCGTATTTCTTGGCGAGGTTCTCAAGAACCGGGATCGGCTCCTTGCCGAAGGGCGCATCCAGATGGATCAGGCCGAGCTTCTTGCCCTTGAGCTTGTCCATGCCGCCGAACTCATTGGCCATGTGCTTGACCATGACCGAGGCGCCATCCCAATAGGTGAAGGGCGGGATGAAAACCCAGGGGAAGGTCGAGCCTTCGGCCGAAGCAGACAGGCCATAGGCCATCGACAGGATCGGGATCTTGTCGATATGGGCACGCGGGATCGCAGCCAGCGTCGCGCCGGTCGACCACGGGCTGTAGACGATCGTGTTCTTCGACTTCGCCTGCTCGTAGCACTCGATCGACTTCTTGGTGTCGTAGCCGGTCTCGCATTCCTCATAGATGACCTTGACGCCGTTCACGCCGCCGTCGCGCTCGTTGATCATCGCGATATAGTCGCGCATGCCGTCGCCGATCGGGATGCCGGAGCCCGAGAACGGTCCGGTGCGATAGGCATTGTTGGCGAAATAGACGCTGTCCTGCGCCGCCACCGGAGCGATCACCGCTCCCGCCGCGAGCAGCGCGCCGAGCGCCGCGCCCTTCATCAAACCAGTCTTCTTCATCTGTTCCCTCCGTGGTTGCATCGGGCGACCTTTTCGCGGCCTGCCCGTTGTCTCCTGCCCTCCGCTTGACGATGGCGGCGGGTCGTATTCTTGGGCCCTCCCGGCCGAGGCACGCGCCTCAATAGGGGAAGGGCCACGTCCGCAACTTCTGCTTCGTGATCTGCCAGAGCCGCGCCAGGCCATGCGGCTCGACGATCAGGAAGATGATGATCAGGGCGCCGACCAGCATGAAGGTGACATGCTCGGCCGCCGCGCCCGAGAGCGGCACGCCGAGCGCCGGCAGGCCGAATTTGAGGATGGTCGGCAGGCTCGCGATGAAAGCCGCGCCGAAGAAGGAGCCGATCAGCGAGCCCAGGCCCCCGATGATCACCATGAACAGAATGTTGAACGACAGGCGGATGTTGAAGACGTCCGCGGCTTCGCCGCCGCCATACCAGAGGAAGATCATCATCGCGCCGGCGACGCCGGCATAGAAGGACGACACTGCGAAGGCGAGCAGCTTGGCGTTCAGCAGCTTGATGCCCATCAGTTCGGCCGCGATATCCATGTCGCGCACCGCCATCCAGGAGCGGCCGAGTCTGCCGTGCACGAGGTTAGAGGCAAACCAGGTCAGGACGACGACAAGACCGAGGCAGACGAAGTAGCGCGTTTCCGCCGAGGCCGACGCACCCGTGACCGGGACGCCGAACAGGCTGCGCAGCGGCACCTCGATGGCCCCAGACGCATTGTAGTTGAACAGCCAGGGCACACGCACGAAGGCCCATTGCAGGAAGAACTGCGCGGCAAGCGTCGCGACCGCGAGATAGAAGCCCTTGATGCGCAGTGAGGGCAGCCCGAACAGCACGCCGATCGCGGCCGAGAACAGGCCGGAGACCAGGATCAGGACGATGATGTTCACGCCTGGAAAGAGGGTCGTCAGCTTGTAGCAGGCATAGGCGCCCACACCCATGAAGGCAGCCGTGCCGAGCGAGATCAGCCCGGTATAGCCCGTGAGGATGTTGAGCCCGATCGCAGCCAGTGAGAAGACCAGGAACGGGATCATCACCGTCGCGATGAAGAAGTCGTTGCCGATCAACGGGATGCCGATGAAGGCGATGGCGAGGATGACCGCAATGCCGATCCGGTCCTGTCGGAGGGGGAACACGGCCATGTCGGCGGCGTAGGTGCTCTTGTATTGGCCGGCTTCGCGATAGAACACGGTTTCAGCCCTTCAGATTCGTTCGATGATCTTGTCGCCGAACAGGCCCTGCGGCCGGAACAGCAGGAAGCCGAGCGCGATGAAATAGGCGAGCCAGCTCTCGATGCCGCCGCCGATCAGCGGGCCCCAGTAGAACTCGCCGAGCTTCTCGCCGATGCCGATGATCAGCCCGCCGACAATCGCGCCCGGGATCGAGGTGAAGCCGCCGAGGATCAGCACCGGCAACGCCTTCAGCGCGACGATCTCGAGCGCGAAGGATACGTCCGAACGCGCACCCCACATGATGCCGGTGATCAGYGCGACGATGCCGGCGGTGAACCAGACGATGACCCAGATCTGGTTCAGCGAGATGCCGACCGAGAGCGCCGCCTTGTGGCTGTCGGCGACCGCGCGCAGCGCCCGGCCGATGCGGGTGTATTGGAAGAACACGGCCAGCGCAGCGATCATGATCGAGGCGATGATCGCGGCCGCGATATCGATCTTCTGGAAGGAGACGAAGCCGCCGAGGATCTTCGCGTCGATCGCCCCCTTCGGCAGATAGAGTTCGCTCGTGATCATCTGCTTCGGGTTGCCGCCGAAGACGGCCTCGCCAAAACCGATCAGGAAATAGGTGATGCCGAAAGTCGCCATGAACAGGATGATGTCGGGCTGGTTGACCAGCGGACGCAGCACCACCCGCTCGATGGTGAAGGCGAGCAGGAACATCACGCCGAGCGTCAGGATGACGGCCAGGAACGCCGGTACGCCCTTCTCATGCAGGCCGACCAGCGTCAGCGCCGCAAAGACGACCATGATGCCCTGGGCGAAATTGAAGACGCCCGATGCCTTGAAGATCAGCACGAAGCCGAGCGCGATCAGCGCATAGAGCACGCCCGAAACGAGCCCTTCCCATATCGTCTGAACCAGCAGGTCCGGAGCCGAAACCATTTGCTGGAACGGGTCGATCAACACCTTGTGCAGCGTGCCGGAGGAATCGAGCTGTGCACCGACGATCGCGGCAAGGATGATGCCCACAAGAATAAGGCCGGTCTTGATCCAGCCATTGCTGAGCAGGTTGGGCGCAGGCCGCGCAGCGACTTCGCTCATGGCAGGATGTCCTTGGTTGGCGATCGCATCATGGCCGTCTCCAGATCCGGGTAAGGCCGAGAGGCCCCGCGCACAGGACGGCGACGCTCGCGGTCGCAAGTGGAAGCTTCGATGATCCCGACATCAGCCGGCATACCCTCGAACTCCGCAGATCGGATCCGTGCAGCATTGATGCCTCCCTCAATGCGCCACGCCGAGATAGGCATCGATCACCTTCTGATCCTGCTTGACCTCGTCGGGCGTGCCGTCTGCGATCTTGCGGCCGTATTCGAGCACCACGACACGGTCGGACAGGTCCATGACCACACCCATGTCGTGCTCGATCAGCGCGATCGTCGTGCCGAACTGGTTGTTCACGTCGAGGATGAAGCGGCACATGTCCTCCTTCTCCTCGAGGTTCATGCCGGCCATCGGCTCGTCGAGCAGCAGGAGTTCCGGTTCCATCGCCAGCGCGCGGCCCAGCTCGACACGCTTCTGCAGCCCGTAGGGCAGCTTGCCGACCGGCAGCTTGCGGATGTGCTCGATCTGCAGGAAGTCGATGATGTCCTCGACCACCTTGCGGTGCTCGATCTCCTCGGCCATCGCCGGCCCCTGCCGCAAGGCCTGCCAGAAGAAGCCGCGCCGCATCTTCAGCGTGCGCCCGGTCATGATGTTGTCGAGCGTCGACATGCCCTTGAACAGCGCGACGTTCTGGAAGGTCCGCGCGATGCCGGCCGCAGCCGCCTGATGCGGCTTCATCCTGGCGCGGCGCACGCCCTTGTAGGTGATCTGGCCTTCCTGCGGATGATAGAAACCATTGATGCAATTCAGCATCGAGGTCTTGCCGGCCCCGTTGGGGCCGATGATGGCGCGCACCTCGCCCTTGCGGATGTCGAAGGAGACGCCGGAGATCGCCTTCACGCCGCCGAAGCGCAGCGAGACATTCTCGACCGAGAGCAGGATCTCGCCCTTCTTGGCGGGGATCGGCGTGCCGGTGACGTTCATGGGTTCCGCATTCATGCTGCCCTCGCCGCGCCAGGTCGCTCGGGCGCCGTTGCCGGGTAGGTCTTGGCGTCACGCACCTTGACCCTTGCGGAAATCACGCCCTTGCGGCCATCCTCGAAGGTGACTTCGGTAGAGATGTCGGCCTCACTCGAGCCGTCATAGAGCGCGTTCACCAGGGGCGCGTAGCGTTCGGCGATGAAGCCGCGCCGGACCTTCTGGGTCCGCGTCAGCTCGCCATCGTCGGCGTCGAGTTCCTTGTGCAGGATCAGGAAGCGCTTGACCTGGGCTCCGCCCATCGCCGGCTCGGACGCCAGCGACTTGTTCACCTCGCCGATATGTTTGGCGATCATGCCGTAGACGAGATCGTGGCCGGCCAGTTCCTGATAGGAGGCATAGACGACATTGTTGCGCTCGGCCCAGTTGCCGACGGCCGTCAGGTCGATATTGAGCGCAACCGTCGCGTAGTCGCGGCCTTGGCCGAAAGCGACCGCCTCCTTGATGTTCGGATAGAACTTGAGCTTGTTCTCGATGTATTTCGGCGGGAACAGCTCGCCGGAATTGAGTTTCCCGACATCCTTGGCCCGGTCGATGATTTTGAGATGGCCGGTCTCGTCGAAGAAACCGGCATCGCCGGAACGGACATAACCATCCGCGGTCATCGTCTCTGCCGTCTTCTCCGGATCCTTGTAATAGCCGCCGAAGATGGAGGGCGACCGGTAGAGGACCTCGCCATTCTCATCGAGTTTGATCTCGACCAGCGGCGCCGGGCGGCCGACGGTGTCGGCCCGGATTTCGCCATTGGGCTGCATGGTGATGTAGACCCCGGCCTCGGTCTGGCCGTAGAGCTGCTTCAGGTTGACGCCGATCGACCGGTAGAAGCGGAAGATCTCGGGGCCGATCGCCTCGCCGGCGGTGTAGCCGACCTTGATGCTGGTCAGGCCGAAACGATTGCGCAGCGGAGCGTAGATCAACGCGTCGCCGAGCTTGTAGAGCAGCCGCGCTCCGRGCGGGACCGGCTCGCCGTTCAGGATCTTCTCACCATGCTTCTTCGCCACGCCGAGGAAGAAATGGAACATCTTGCGCATCAACGGCCCGGCATCCTCCATGCGCACCATGGTGATGGTCAGCATGTTCTCGAAGACCCGCGGCGGCGCGAAAGCGTAGGTCGTGCCGACCTCGCGGCGATCATCGATCACCGTCTCCGGCCCTTCAGGGCAGTTGACGCAGAAGCCGGCGACGATCGCCTGCGCATAGGAGAAGACGTGGTCGCCKACCCAGGCGATCGGCAGATAGGCGATGACCTCGTCTTCCTCGTTCAGCCCGTCGAACTGGCAGCCGATCTCGGCCGCCGTGATGACATTGTAATGGCTGAGCATCACGCCCTTGGGGCGGCCGGTGGTACCCGAGGTGTAGAGGATGACAGCGAGGTCCGAGCCGGTCCCGGCCTCCATCTCGCGGTCGAGCCCGGCCGACGCTGCTGAATTCGCCTTCAGGGCCTTGGCCCCGGCCTCGATCACGCGACCAATGTCGTGCAGCTTGGCATGGTCGTAATCACGCAGGCCACGCGACTCGTCGTAGAGCATGTTCCTCAGGCGCGGCAGGCGGTCGGCGATCGAGAGCACCTTGTCGACCTGCTCCTGGTCCTGGACGCAGGCAAAGACCGCCTCGGCATGGTCGAGCACATAGGCCATCTCGTCAGCGACGGAATCGGCATAGACCGGCACCGGAATGGCGCCGAGCCACTGCGCCGCGCACATCGACCAGTAGAGGCGTGGCCGGTTGTAGCCGATGATCGCGACCTTCTCGCCGCGCTTGAGACCGAGTTCCTGCAATCCCTTGGCATAGGCACGAACCTGCTCGGCCATCTCGGCCCAGTTCCAGGATTGCCAGATGCCGAGATCCTTGTGCCGGTATGCCGTGCGGCTGCCGCGCTCACGCGCATTGCGCATCAGCAATTTCGGAAAGGTATCCGCCTGGCCGGCGGTTGCGCTTGCCACGGTTGCGTTCTCCCTGTCCGGCCGCCGTACATTGCAGCAGCCTTCTTTCCGGGCCGGTTCCGACCTCTTTGTTCATGCAAGCCTTGCAGGCCCGACACATCTTCGCAAGGAGGCACTTGACAGACAACTTGTTATTTGGTCGCTATTGTCCCGCCGAAGTGTGCGAGAGCGTGAATCCTTGCCATTCTGGAGACTTCGGCAAGCCTGAATTCGGGACCTGCCAGATCCAGCCGGCCACTCCTATCCCTAGGAGTTGCGCGAATTGACTGAGCTGTCTTCTTCGATGTTCTGAAAAACGACACCGCAAGGCAGCCACCAACCAGGCGCCGCTCCATGGATCCTTACGTCATCGGCTGCATAGCCTTTCTGTGCGTGTTCGGCGCGGCCTTGATCGGGATGTTTTTGCGCGCACGCCTGCCGGAACATCACCTGAGTCCGGAGTCCCGGGACGCCATCAAGCTTGCAACGGCAGTCGTTGGAACGCTCTCGGCGCTCGCGCTTGGCCTCTTGATCGCCTCAGCGAAACGATCATTCGACGAGGCCGGGACGGGCTTGAGAACAACGGCGGCGCGCGTGCTCCTGCTCGACCGCGTCATGGCGCAGTACGGCCAGGAGACGAGGGAAACGCGGGAAACGCTCCACAAGCTTCTCGAGATCAGGTTGAGCGATGCCGGCAGCGAACGGTCGCTCGACGACGGTCTGGATATCGAAATGGTCCAGGGGGCGCTGCGAAACCTGTCGCCACAAACCGACTCCCAGCGCTGGCTCCAGGCGCGCGCCCTTCAACTCAGCGGACAGATTGCGGAGGCGCGATGGATGCGCGCCGAAACGGAAGTGGGAGGATTTCCCGGCGCATTCCTGGCCATCCTCGTGTTCTGGCTCGCCTTGCTCTTCGCCTCGTTCGGTCTGTTGGCCCCGGGCAATGGAACGGTTATGGCGACTTTGTTCGTCTGCGCCTTGTCGGTGACCGGAGCGCTGGTGCTGATCATCGACATGGACCATCCCTATCTCGGCTTCATCCGGATCTCGGACGCTCCCTTGAAACAGGCATTCGAACGCCTCGGCCGAGAGTGATCAGGCACACTGGAGTGTCTGCGTTCCCTAGCCGTCGTAACGCGCGAGCCGATCCAGATCGAGGACAGTCACCGCGCCGTGGCCGACCTCGAGCAGACCTAGGTCTGCAAGCCTCGCAAGCCCCTGATTGGCCATCTGCCGCGACATGCCGGCGAGCAGGCCGAGCTCTTCCTGCGAAATCGCGAGTGTCAGGCTCTGGCCGGGATACAGGATCGGGTTGAACAGCCAGGCAAGATTGCGGGCGAGACGGGCGGTCGAGTCCAGCATCCGCTCGGTCTCCGCCAGTGCGATGAACTGGCCGAGCCGCTCATTGAACTGATGGACGAGGAAGCGATTGAACGCCGCGCTGTGTTCGAACAGCCAGAGGAAGGTCGAGCGCCGCATCAGCGCGAGCTGGGTGTCGCGTAGCGCCACCAGATCATAGCGGCGCAGCTCAGCCTTGATCACCGTGCCTTCCCCGAACCAGGCCCCGGCACGCAGGCCCGCCAGCGTCGCGGATTTGCCCTCCTTCGAGGTGGTGCTCATCTTCACCAGCCCCTCGGCGACACCGGTCCAGGATTCGAGCCGGTCGCCGACATGACAGATGTAGTTGCCCTTCCCGTAGGATTTCAGGCTGATCCCGCGTCGCGCTTCCTCAAACTCTTCCGGCTTCAGGTCGCGGGACCAGGCAGCGATGCGGCGCAGGTCTTCGGGGGAGATCAAGGCATGTTCACCGCGCGTTAGAACGGGCACGAGCCCGCAATGCCGAACCAGTATGCGGCGTCATGGACGGCCAACTCAAGCCCGGCACACCAAGCGGGGTTTGGTACGGGCTCTTCGGTTCATTCGGCCCGGATCTCTGCGGGCTGGTACCGGCGGGTCGCCGCCCAGAACAGCAGCGCCAACAGGCTGATCGAGGCTCCCAGCACGCAGACGCCAGTCCAGCCTGCGCGGTCATGGACCATGGTTGAGGCGATCGAGCCTAGCGCGCTGCCGATCGAATAGAACACCATATAGCCGCCGACGAGCCGGCTTCGGGCATCGGACCGCACCGCGAAGATCATGGTCTGGTTCGTGATATGCACGGCCTGGATCGCGAGATCGAGCAGGACAATGCCGATGATCAGGTTCCAGAGCGATGCACTCATCGAGGCGATCGGGATCCAGGACAGCACCAGCAGGCCCAGCGAAAGACCGGTGACGCGCTGACCAAAGCCACGGTCGGCGAGCGTCCCGGCGCGGGCGGCGGCGAGTGCCCCCGCCAGCCCGACGAGACCGAACATCCCGATCTCGGTATGGGACAGGGAGAAAGGCGCGGTGGTGAGCGGCAGGACCAGCGACGTCCAGAACACGCTGAAACTGGCGAAGATCAACAAGGCGAGCACGGCTCGTACCCGCAGAACCGGCTCCTTGACGAACAGGCCGACGACGGACGCGAGCAGCTCCGGATAGGAGATCCTCGCCGCGGCGCGCTCATGCTTCGGCAGCACCCGGAACAGCAGGAAGGCCATCAGCACGGAGAGCACGGCCGACGCCAGATAGACCAGGCGCCAGCCCCCGATATCGGCGAGCACTCCCGAAACGAACCGCGCCAGGAGAATGCCGATCACGATCCCGCTCGTGATCCTGCCCACGGTCCGCCCGCGCTCCTCGTCTGCCGCCATGCTGGCCGCAAAGGCAACGAGCACCTGCACGACGACTGCGAGCAGGCCAACTGCCACCATCCCCGCCAGCAGGACGGCTGCGCTCGGGGCCAAGCCGACGACAAGCAGTGCCAGGCCTGAGAGCAGCGCTTGCGTGCCGATCAACCGCCGACGATCGAGCAGATCGCCAAGCGGCACGATGAAGACCAGCCCGAGCGCGTAGCCAATTTGCGTCACCGTCACCACGCCGCCGATCGCGGCCGGACTGATCGCGAGATCGCGCGCCATCACATCGAGCAGCGGCTGGGCATAATAAATATTTGCCACGCTGAGGCCGCAGGCGACGGCGAAGAGCAGCGTTACCGCGTGGGAGAGGCCCTGGCGCGCGCTGGCTCCGTCTTCCTGTCCCGGGGCATTGCGGCCGCTGGGAGGCTCGACCCGGGATATGGCGGGGGTGRCTGAATTCAKAGGCTTCATTAGGTTATCCCGTGCAACATGGTTCTATAATAGGATCATTCGCGATGCGTTCAGCGACGTGCGGCGCTTCGGTGAATTCCAAAAGAGCCTCGGCGTCGCCAAGGGCATCCTCGCCGCACGGCTGCGCAATCTTGTCGAACTCGGCATTCTTGAGATCGCGCCCGCTTCGGATGGCAGCGCTTATCAGGAATATGTGCTGACGCAGAAGGGCCGCGGCCTGTTCGTCGTCGTTGCTGGATTGCGGCAATGGGGGGAGGACCAGTGCTACGAGCCGGGCGAGCCCCATTCCGCACTCATCGACAACGAAACCGGGCAGCCCGTCGGGCGCCTCGAACTGCATTCCGCCGACGGGCGGGTCCTTGGCCCGCTCAACACGACCGTGCGCTTGGCCGCACCACCGTCCACACGGCCCCATGGCGGGGCCTAAACCTGCAGTCGACCGGCCGCATTTACCTATGGGCGAGCCTCAACGCACCAGCGCAAATGCGACCGACGCAATCAGCAGGACCGCGAAGACGATATTGATGGCCCGATTCAGCCGCGGCCGACGAAAACAGCGGGTCAGCGCCGCTCCCGTGGCGAGCCAGAGCAGATTGACCGCGGCGATGATCACCATCAGCACCGCCGCCTTCGCCAGCGCATCGGCGGCAACCCGCTCGCGCAACAGGACGAAACCGGAGAACAGCGCAGCCATCGCCGCATAGCCCTTCGGGTTGACGAGCGACAGCAGGGCACCTGCTGCGAAGGACGGTCGCTCACCGCGTTCGCTCGCCTCGCTCAAGGGTGGTGCAGTGGCGATGCGATAGGCCAGATAGAGAAAATACCCGGCCGCAGCGACCGTCACCACCGGCGCTACGCCAGGCAGCGCCATCAGCACCCCGACCATGCCGCTGGCGGTGATCGCGATGACCGCGGCCATGCCGCTGGTGATGCCGGCAGCATAGACGAGCCCCTCGCGGGCCCCGAAGGCAGCACCGGTTGCAGCCAGGCTCAAAGTGGCAGGTCCGGGACTGCCCGCGAGTGCGAGCCCGGCAAGGACGAAACCGAACAACCCCTCCATGCTGCGCCTCCACTGGTGGATGAGCAGCATGTTGTCAGGCCCGGGCGGCTGAATGTCTTGAACGATCGTGCGGACCAAACCGGACGGCGGAGGTCATCCCCCTGGGACGACCCCGGTCAGGTCCGTCTACTCGGCCGCTCTCGGCATGGCCAATGCCGCAGCCGAGCCGTCACGCAGCCGGGCCAGGAGATCGGTCTCCTCGGCCTTAGCCTGCTTGAGGTGGCGTTCCTTGACATGGCCAAAACCACGGATCTTCTCCGGAATTGCCGTCAGTGCCACGCAGAGCGCATGGTTCTCCGGTGTCAGCCGGTTCACCAGCTCGCCGATCAGCGCGTCGTATTCAGCGATCAGCCGGCGCTCCGTTCTGCGCTCCTCGGTACGGCCGAAGATGTCGAAGGCCGTGCCGCGCAGGCCCTTCAGTTTCGCCAGCAGGCCGAAGGCCTTCATCATCCAGGGGCCGAAGCTCATCTTCCGCGGCAGGCCGGTATGGGGATCGACCTTGGCGAGCAGAGGCGGCGCGAGATGAAACTCGTAGCGCAGCCTCTCACCCGAAGCGCTGTCCTTCTCGAAGGTGGCGGCCACCTGCTTCTGGAACGAGCCATCGGCATAGAGCCGCGCAACCTCATACTCGTCCTTGTAGGCCATCAGCTTGAAGAGATAGCGCGCCACGCTTTCGGCAAGCGCGCTCTGCCCCGGCATGACCTGCACTTCCTTGACCTGGATGCGCGCGACAAGATGGCGATAGCGCGCCGCATAGGCCGCATTCTGGTAGGCAGTGAGATAATCGACGCGACGCGCGATGATCTCTTCCAGCGTCTCGGAGAGATGCCGCGCCCGTGTCGGCGCCTTGGCCTCCGCAAGGGCAGAGATCAGAGCGTCCGGATCATGCGCCGCACGCCGGCCGAGCTCGAAGGCCTGCTTGTTCATGGCGACCGCTTCGCCGTTGAGCTCGATCGCTCGGAGCAGCGAGGCGCGCGCCAGCGGCACGCCGCCGAACTGCCACGCATAACCGAGCATGAACATGTTGGCGGCAATGGCGTTGCCGAGGAAAGCGTTCGCAGCCGCCGTCGCATCGACGAGATGCGTCCGCTCACGCCCTGATGCCGAGATGATCGCCCGTTTCAGCCGCTCGATCGGCAGCGAGAAATCGGCATTGCGGGTGAAATCCCCCGGCATGCTCTCGGCCGTATTGACCACGACGATCGCGCCGTCCGGTCGTATCGCGCCAAGGACCTTCTTCGAGCCAGTGACGGTGAGATCGCAACCGAGCACCAGATCCGCCTGACCGGCGGCGACGCGAATGGCGTGAATGTCTTCGGGCCGCGGCGCGAGCTTGACATGGCTGAAGACCGCCCCGCCCTTCTGGGCAAGACCGGCCATGTCGATCATGCCGCAGCCCTTGCCCTCGAGATGCGCCGCCATGCCGAGAATGGCGCCGATCGTCACCACGCCGGTGCCGCCGACACCGGTGACAACGACCGCGAAACTGCGATCGAGGGCCGGAACCTGYGGCTCTGGAAGCTCGCCTGCGCTGAGCGCGCCGGCATCGAGCCGGCGCGGCGCCGCCTTCTTCGGCCGGGCGCCATGCACGGTAACGAAGGAGGGGCAGAAGCCCTTCACGCAGGAAAAGTCCTTGTTGCAGTTCGACTGGTCGATCTGGCGCTTGCGGCCGAACTCGGTCTCMAGCGGCTGCACCGAGACGCAGTTCGACTGCACGCCGCAATCGCCGCAGCCTTCGCAGACGAGTTCGTTGACGATCACCCGCTTGTCGGGATCGGGATAGGCGCCACGCTTGCGCCGGCGGCGCTTCTCGGTGGCGCAGGTCTGGTCGTAGAGCAGCAACGACACGCCCGGAACCTGCGCAAGCTCGCGCTGCACGGCATCGAGGTCATCGCGATGATGGATCGTCGTGCCGGCGGGCCATTGCGTGCCCGGCGGGTATTTGTCCGGTTCGTCGCTGACCACCGCGACGCGATGCACGCCTTCCGCTGCGATCTGGCGGGCCATCTGGTCGGGCGTCAGATGCCCTTCCGCCTGCTGGCCGCCGGTCATGGCGACCGCATCGTTATAGAGCAGCTTGTAGGTGACGTTGACGCCAGCAGCGACCGCCCAGCGGATCGCGAGCGAGCCGGAATGAGTATAGGTGCCGTCGCCGAGATTCTGGAAAACGTGCTGGCGCGTCGAGAACGGCGCTTCGCCGATCCAGTTCGCGCCTTCTCCGCCCATCTGGGTGAAGCCTGCAGTGCTCCGGTCCATCCACTGCACCATGTAATGGCAGCCGATGCCCGCATAGGCGCGCGAGCCTTCGGGCACCACGGTGGAACTGTTATGCGGGCAGCCCGAGCAGTAATAGGGCGTGCGCTTGGCGATATCCTGCGCCTCGGCGAGGCGCCCCTGCGCCTGGGCGATCTCCTCGAGCCGGCCCCGTAGCACAGGGTCGTCCTTGTATTGCAGCAGCCRCGCGCCAAGCGCGATCGCGACGTCGTTGGGATCGAGCGCGCCATGGACCGGAAAGAGCCATTCGCCSTTYTCGTCCTTCTTGCCGATCACCATCGGCTGGTGCTTGGAGCCATAGAGCTCCTCGCGGACCTGCACCTCGATCAGCGAGCGCTTTTCCTCGACCACCATGACGAGATCGAGCTTTGAGGCAAAATCCTTCAACTCGTTCGGATCGATCGGCCAGGGACAGGCGACCTTGAACAGCCGGATGCCGAGGTCATTGGCGCGAACCTCATCGATGCCGAGGTCTTCCATCGCCTGGCGGACATCGAGATAGGATTTTCCGACGGTGATGATGCCGATGCGCGGCTTCTTCCCCCCGGATGTGATGGTCTGGTTGAGCTTGTTGGCACGCAGATAGGCAAGCATCGCGGCGCGCTTGTGGATATGCAGCCGCTTCTCCTGATCGACGAAATCCAGCTCGCGGCGGATGCTCAACCCGCCCGGCGGCATGACGAAATCGTCCGGCGTCACGATCTTGACCCGGTCGACCGAGCCATCGACGGAGGCCGTCGACTCGATATTGTCCTTCACGCATTTGATGCCGACCCAGACCGAGGCAAAGCGCGAGAGCGCGATGCCGTGCAGGGAATAATCCATGATCTCCTGAACACCGGCCGGGTTCAGGATCGGCATCATCCGGTCGACGAAGACGAACTCGGTCTGATGCGCATTGGTGGACGATTCAGCGGTGTGGTCGTCGCCCATCAGGCAGATGACGCCGCCATGGGGCGAGGTGCCGGCCATGTTGCCATGGCGGAAGACGTCGCCGCTGCGGTCTACGCCCGGGCCCTTGCCGTACCAGAGCGCGAAGACGCCGTCATGCTTGCCTTCGCCCTGCAGCTCGGCCTGCTGCGTGCCCCAGACCGCGGTCGCGGCCAGATCCTCGTTCAGCCCCGGCTGGAAGACGATATCGGAGGCCTTGAGCTGTTTGCCGGCCCGTAGCAATTGCTGGTCGAGCCCTCCCAGCG
Organism: Allobosea sp. 05T422_2; assembly: GCF_056396265.1. NCBI lineage: Bacteria > Pseudomonadati > Pseudomonadota > Alphaproteobacteria > Hyphomicrobiales > Alloboseaceae > Allobosea > Allobosea sp. 05T422_2. The sequence goes on from NZ_JBFTLD010000038.1 coordinate 41,425, forward strand.
GCGAGCCGCGATAGCCCGAAACGAAGCCCGCCGTGTTCAGGCCGGCGCGGCGGTCGCGCTCGCGCTGGACCATCAGCATGCGGGCGATCGCCTGCGTTCCGGTCAGGAATATCTGCTGTTTCGAAAGGTCGTATTTGTCGTCCAGCGCGACCTCGCGCAACAGGCCGGCCTCGGCCAGGTMTGCGGTGCCGGATTTCTGTTCCATCTCGGCCATGGCCGACCTCCCCGATCGTCCCGTTACGGCAGAATGGGGCCAGTTGGTCCGGCCTCCAACTTGATATTATGTCAGTAATGCTGACATATCACCTCGTTACGGTCAATCACCCTGGGATCGTTCCAGAATGCGCCGCGATTTGGCCCCCTTTGCGAGTGATGGGTGGGCTTGAACCGGCCTTGGCATCGGCCGCCATTTACGGTTGGTTAACCATGTCGGGCCAGCTTCGCCGCTGAAATCGAGGGATTCCCTGTCGTGACCCGATGCCGCCGCGGCCTTCTCATTCTCGCCGGACTTGCGGCCTGGTTCGGGTTCACCGGCCTCGCGGCCGCGCATCCCCATGTCTTCGTCAGTGCGCGCACCGAGATCATCTACGCCCCCGACGGCAGCGTGAAGGCTCTGAAGCATATCTGGAGTTTTGACGAGGCCTATTCCGCCTTCATCACGCAGGGGCTCGACAAGAATGGCGACGGCAAGCTCACGCCCGACGAGCTGACGGAGCTCGCCAAGGTCAACATGGAATCCCTGCCCGATGTCGGCTTCTTCACCATCGCCAAGGCGAACGGCAAGGTGCAGGCCTTCGGCGAGCCAAGCGAGGCTGCGCTCGCCTTCGAGAACAAGATCCTGACCTTGACCTATGTCCTGCCCCTCAAGCAGCCAGCCACCGCCAATMGGTCCTTCGGCATCGAGATCGGTGACCCGACCTATTTCGTCGCCTTCGACATCGCCGAGGCCGCTGACGCCGTGATCGCGCGCGATGCACCCAAGGGCTGCGTCGTCCGCATCGCTMGTCCGCCCAAACTCGACGCTGCCGTCCAGCAGAAGCTCGCGCAGGAAGACATCACAGCCCAGCCCGACATGAGCGGATACCAGGTCACGACGCGCGCGCTGGTCGCATGTCCCTGAGTTTCGCGCGTTCGACATCGCTACGCCTGCCGATCGTCTCGCGTCGGCTCGCCCTGATGGCCCTCGCGCTTCTGGCCGTTGCCGGCACCCTTGCCGTGCTGGCCTATGTGATTGCCAGCGTAAGCCCACCACCGCCCCCGCCACCGCGCAACCCCTTCGGGACTGCCCTGCCCCGCGAGGCCCTGCCTTCGACGACGGGCATCGGCGCGCTGCTCCTGTCCTGGCAATCGGCCTTCTATCGCGAACTCACCGCGACGCTGAAGGCGATCCACGCCAGCGGCGCAGCCCTGCCCGGCTTGCTTGCTCTGGCCTTCGGCTATGGCGTCTTTCATGCAGCCGGCCCCGGCCACGGCAAGGCAGTGATCTCCGGCTATATCGTCGCCGATAATCGCAGCCTCAGGCGTGGCCTCGCCTTGAGCTTTGCCGCCGCGATCCTCCAGGCGCTGGTCGCCATTGCACYGGTCCTGACCCTGACGATCGCCTTGAGAACGACCGCTGCGACCATGAGCGCGACGACGACGCTGATCGAGCAGGCGAGTTTCGCGCTGGTCGGGCTGGTCGGACTATGGGTGCTTTGGCGCAAGGCCGGGGCGCTGCTCGCCCTGTCGGGCGATGCCGCCGCCCATGATCCGGCCTGCGACCATGTTCACATGCCCGGTCCCGACGAGATCGCCCGATTGCGCGGCTGGCGAGAGATGGCCGGCGTGGTTTTCGCGGCCGGCCTGCGTCCTTGCGCCGGCGCTCTCATTATTCTCGTCTTCGCCTTCTCGCAGGGGCTGCTCTGGGCCGGCATCGCCGCGACCTTCGCCATGGCGCTCGGCACGGCCCTGACCACGGGAGCGCTTGCTGCGCTCGCGGTCTTCTTCAAGTTCGCAGCCCTGAAACTGGCCGGAGGCAGCAGCCTGCGCGGAGCAAGAGTGATCGCAGGGCTCGAACTGCTCGCCGCCGCTTTCGTCGCCGTGCTGGGCGCAGCACTCTTCCTCGGACTCTGGGCGACCCAGGGAAGCTGAGCCCCCGATGCCGCCGCGCTTGCGTCCGTTTTGCTTCGTCGCCCTTACTTGGCCGTCGCCTCGTAGGTGAAGAGCACCGACTTGTCGTCATCCGGGATGAAATGGGCCCGCACGCCGTCAGCAGTCGGCTCGACCCAGAACGGGTTCTGCGTCATCGGCAATCCAGACGGCGACCAGAGCTCGATCGGTACCTGATAGACGGGCCGATTATCCCTGAGGTCGACGATCTCGAACCCGCCGAGGCGAAAGATCGGTCCGTCTTTCGTCGCGCGATAGGCGTTGAGGCCGGAGCAGAGCATCCGGCTCATGCCGATATAGTGGCAGTCCTGATAGTCGATATAGAGCGCGGGATTGATGACCCGCAGTTGTTCAGGCGCCACGTCTGGATTGGTCACCCGGCCCTCGCCGTCCAGGGTCCATTTGTAGAAGCGGCGCGAACCCCAGCTTACCCCATGCAGCGATTTGTCGTCGGTATTGTGGACGATGCCGCCGATATGGTCCTTGAAGCGCAGCACCTCGGTCGCCTTCAGCGTCTCCGGATCGACCTTGTAGACGATCGACTGACTATTCGGCCGATACTCGGCAACCGTCACCCAGATATGCTTGCCATCGAAGTCGATCCCGCCGGGGTGGTACATCGAGCCCTCGCCGAGCGTGATGCTGGCCAGGAGCTTCCCTTCGGCATCGACCTTGAAGAGATGGCCGACGCCCTCGCCGGTATCACGATCATAGCCATCGCGGGGTTCGGAGAAGCGGGTCGTCGGCTTCGTGATCTCGACCGAGGAGACGAAGAAGGCATCGCCGATCTTCAGCATGCCTTGCGGGTGATGTGTCGGGAATTGCAGCGGAACGGCAGCTTTCTGCGTCCATTGCGTGTTGCGGGTGAGCTTTTCGATACGCCCGTTGAGGGCCGGATCGGCCGCATGTGCAGGCGCGGTCAGCAACAAACCGGCAAGGCCGACCAGGCAAGTCATCGTCTTTTTCATCAGGGCCTCCCAGACCGCATGTTTCTCCGAAAGCAGAGCCGATGCCGATCGCGATGTCGTCCCCTATCCAGCGCCCGACAAACTCATGTGACAAGTCCACGCCGCAGTGATGCCGAAGCGTTGCGCGCCCTCAGCTCACGCGCTGCGGGTCGTTCTCCAGCAGGATCGGCTTGCCATGCGGCGTCGCCTCGGCCGCGCGCTCCCAGGACGCCGCGAGCGCTTCGACGCCCTCATGCGAGGCCAGCCCCTTGGCGATCAGGAGATGCTCCAGCGCCTCGCACCAGCGTTCGTAATAATCGGAACCGTCGCGGCAGCCGCCGGCCGCGACCGCCTCCCGGATTTCGGCCCCGAGGGCTTGCGCCCATTCCTGCGCGGAAAAGATGCCCCGGTTCTGCAGCGCAACGACCAGCGCAAAGGCCTGGGCCTGCCAGGGTTCCGCAAAGACCGGCCCTTCCGCATCGCGCGGGATCGGCGTGCCCGCTGCGAGCGCATCGGCAAGGGCTGCGTCAGGCCGGTTCAAGATAGCTCTCCCACGCCTCGACGCTGACGCTGGACGTCGGGTCCGCATCGCGGCCCCAGAGTTCGGGGCCACTGAAGACCACGGTATAGAGCCATTGCGCTGTTTCCGGTGCACCATGGGCGCCGGTATCGGGGAAGACGTGGTTGCCGCGGATTGCCTCGATCCGGCCGAGCTTGCCGCGGGCATAGCGTGGCAGGCGAGTATGGCCGGCCGGGTGCATCACGATGGCGCGCACACGATCGCCGACAGCAAACAGCGCCGACGCCGAAGCCTCGCGCTCATAGGGAAAGCCACGCCGCAACACGGCTGGGACATCTGCGCCGTTCAGCACCCGTTTAGGCGTCGTCCCTGCCCCTGCGGATGTCCCGCTGTCCATCTCGGCCGGCGTCGCAAAGCCGTGCCGCTGCAGCACCGTCCGCAACCCTTCGTACCAGATCTCGTAATAGGAGAAGGAAAGGTAATCTGCCGGCGGGATGCTCTCGCGCGCATGCCGGATCTCGTCGATGGTCCAGTGCCCCATGGCGCCTGCCGCGACGTTCAGCGCGAGCATGCGGCTCTCCCATCCGCCATGGAAGACCGGCTCGTTCGGCTCCGGCATAACGGGCCCGAAGCCCATTTGGCCGCCGAGATCCTGCCCGCCATTCATGCTGACGCTCCCGCCTTCGGCAACCCGACGCCGATCATCGAATCCCGCGTGACGATGCCGGCAAGCCTCTCCTCGTCCCAGCCCTCGGTACCGGCAGGGCGCTGCGGGATGACGAGGAAGCGCGTCTCGGCGGTTGAATCCCAAACCCGGATGCGCTGGCCCGCGGGCAGCGTCACGCCAAAATCGGCCAGCACGCCGCGCGGATCGATGACGGCGCGCGAGCGATAGGGCGGCGACTTGTACCAGACCGGCGGCAGGCCGAGCACCGGCCACGGATAGCAGGAGCACAGCGTGCAGACGATCAGATTGTGCTCGTCGGGAGTGTTGAACACCGCAACGATATGCTCCCCGCCACGGCCGCCATAGCCGAGCTCGGCGACGGCCGCCGTRCCGTCCTGCCTGAGCCGTTCTGCGAAAGCGGGGTCCGTCCAGGCCTTCGCCACGACCAGCGCGCCATTRCGCGGGCCGACCTTGGTCTCRTAGGTCTCGACAATGGCATCGAGCGCCGCCGGGTCGACATAGCCCTTGGCGACGAGGAGCGTTTCCAGCGCCTTCACCCGCGCCTCGATCGGCGTGAAGTGATTGTCATGGTCGTGATGATGGTGGTGGTGATCGTGCCCGCTCATGGCAGCCTCCTCACGCAATCCTGATCCGTGCCGCCCGCTCGAACTTGACGGCGAAATGCACAAGCGACTTGTCCGAGCCCTTCGGCCCGATCAGAGACAGGCCGAGCGGCGCCTCGTCGCGCTGGGCCGCCGGAATCGTCACCTGCGGAAAGCCGGAGAGCCCGGACAGGCAGAGTAGCCGCAGTGCCCGGTTGCGGAAATCCTCCAGCTCGCCTTCGGTCGCGCTGACCAGCGGCGCGATATCCGGCACCGTCGGCAGGATCAAGACACCGTCCGAGCCCAGCAGCCGCGCAAGCTTGGCCCGGAAGGCCTTGCGCAGACTTTCGCCCTTGGCGTAGTCCTCGTCACTCACTGATTTCGCAAAGGCGAAGCGCTCGGCGACGCCCGGTCCGAGCGGCGGATGGAACCGCTCGATCATCACGCCGTCGGCGTTCCAGGCATCGCGCCCTTGCACCCAGCGGAACGCCCAATAGAGCGCATCGATATCGCGGGCGACCTTGACGGTCTCGGGCTGACCCATCAGCGGCATCGCGCGCTGCACGACATTGCGCAGCACATTCTCGGCATCCGGCGTCGCTTGCGCAAACATGTCCTGTGCCAGCAGGAGACGCGGGATCTCCGGTAGGACCGACCGATCCTTGCCGAGCACGACATCGGCGACGCGGGCAAAGGTCTTGCCGTCGCGCGCGAACCAGCCCGGTGTATCCAGGCTCTCGGCCAGCGGCCAGGTCCGCTTCAGTGAAAGTCGGCCATGTGTCGGCCTGATGCCGAACAGCCCACCATAGCTCGCCGGCGCGCGGACAGAGCCGCCCGTGTCGGAGCCAAGCGCGATATCGGCAAGCTTGCCGGCAACGGCCGCCATCGAGCCCGAGGACGAGCCGCCGGTGATGCGGTCGGGCGCAGCCGGATTGATCGGCGCGCCGAAATGCGCGTTCTTGCCATTCATCGAAAAGGCGAGTTCGTCGGTGATCGTCTTGCCGACGAAGCGAGCCCCGGCATCCAGCAGCGCCTTCACGATCGGCGCCGTCTTGGTCTTGATCCCCGACTGCGCCAGCACCGTCGGCGAACCCGCCCCCGTGGGGTAGCCCTTAACGTCGAACAGGTCCTTGACCGCGAGCGTCAGTCCGGCGAGCGGGCCATCCGGCGCGTTCTTAACCGGCGCGTCCGGATAGGGCATGAAACAGCGGAAGGGATCGTCCTTGACCATCAAGCTCAAACTCCCCTCGCATCGCCATCGGAGCGCGGATCATGCGTCGCTTCGACATGGCCCTTCTGATGTTTCACCAGCATGCCGGCATGGCCGAAGCTGTCGGCATAGGCTTCGCTGTACTCCTCGACCGGGTGGCCGGCGGCAGTGAGCCTCGCGAGCAGCATCGGATCGAACCGGCTTTCCAGCTTGAGCGAAAGCGAACCGGCACCCCAGGTCTTGCCGAAGAGCCAGCGCGGCGCATCGACTGCGGTCGCGGGATTCTGGCCGAACCGATAGCGCGTCAGGATCTGCGCCTGGAACTGCGGCTGGCCGTCGCCGCCCATCGCGCCATAGGATACCACGCGCCCGTCATCGAAGCGGGCGAGCGGCGGATTCAACGTGTGGAAGGGCTTGCGGCCCGGCGCCAGCGGATTCAGCGCGGCCTTGTCGAGCGAGAAGGAGACGCCGCGATTCTGCCAGTGGATGCCGGTCTTGGGCAGGACGCATCCCGAGCCATATTCCCAATAGATCGATTGGATATAGGAGACGGCGAGCCCGTTGCCGTCGATCGCGCCCATCCAGACCGTGTCGCCCTCGCGCGGCGCGAAGGGCCAGCTCGCGGCCCGCTTGCGATCGATCGCCGCCGCCTCGCGGGCGAGGACCGGATCCGTGAGGAAGCTCGCAGGATCCGCCTTCATGTGGGCCGGATCGGTGATCTGCCGATCGCGGATGGCAAAGGCTCGCTTGGTCGCTTCGACCAGCCCGTGATGATGGTCAAAACCCTCCGCCCGCGTCACGCCGAGCTTCTCGAAGATGCCGAGGATCAACAGCGAGGCGAGCCCCTGGGTCGGAGGCGGGAAGTTATAGACGGTCAGACCCGGCAGCTTCAGCGACAGCGGCTGCACCATGCGCGCCTTGAAGCCCGCGAGATCCGCCCGCGTAACCGGCGCGCCGATCGCATCGAGATCGGCGCCGATCTCCCTACCGATATCGCCGCGGTAGAAATCATCGRGCCCGGCATCGGCAAGCTGCTTGAAGGTCCCGCCGAGCGCGTCCGGCTTCCGGCGCGCACCGGCTGTCGGCCGTTCGCCGCCCGGCCAGAAGAAACTCGAGAAACCCGGTGCAAGCTTGGTGGCCTCGGCCTCCTGCGGCCAGGTCCGCAACTCCGAATCCGAGACGGCATAACCGGCGTCGCAATGAGTGATCGCATCGGCGAGCAGATCGCGCACCGGCATTTTCCCGCCGAGTGCCTTCGCCAGCTCCAGAGCGGCCTGCCAACCGCCGACCGCACCGGCAACCGTCACCGCCGCATCGGCGCCGCGCGAGGGGATGCTGTCATGTCCCTTCTCGCGATAGCGTTCGATTGTCGCCAATGCGCCCGCCGGGCCGCAGGCCTCGATCGCATGCACCTTGCCGCCAGGCTCGTGCACCAGCCAGAATCCGTCGCCGCCGATGGCGTTCATATGCGGGTAGACCACGGCAATGGTCGCCGCCATCGCCACCATGGCCTCGATCGCATTGCCCCCCTCGGCGAGAACAGCGCGTCCGGCTTCCGAAGCAAGACGATGCGGCGMAGCAGCGGCCCCGGTCGAGAAAACAGGCGTATCGATCATCGAGGGGTTTTCAATCCAGCGGGGAGCAACCATTTGCCGAGTGGCGCGATTTTGTTGCATGCCGGCAGCGCGTCGGCTAGGTCGTAGCGCGCATGAATTCTCAAGGAACGAACATGGCTGAAGAGCGTGGCACCTGGCGTACCCTGATCATGGTGATCTCGCTGGGCATCCTGATCGCTGTCGAACTCTTCGGCGTCGCGCTGGCATCGGGCTGGGCCCTCGCCGGGCTTTTCGAGCTCGGCCATATCGTCGGCTATATTCTGATGGCTCTGTTCTCGGGCTTCGCGGCCTACGGGATGCTCGCCTTCATGCGTCGCGTGTTCAAGTTCGAGCATATCGGCGAGCGCCACTGAACTCAGCCACACGGCCTCAGCCGCAGGGTTTGAGAACGACCGGATCGGCCTCTTCGGGCAGATAGCTGCCCATTGGCCGGCAAGCTGCCCCGACACAGATCGTCCAGTCCGCCGTCGCGCCCGAGCGCCGCATCACGACCTCGGGGAGTGCCGGCAAGGCCGGTGTCCAGCGCCAGAAGCCGTCGCGCAATCTCGCGCCGTCGGGCGGGTCCATGCCGGCTCCTGATCCTTCGATGCGGGCCTCGACGAGCCGCAGACCGTCTGGCGTCTCCCTCCAGACCTCTTCCCACAGCGTCTTCTGTACCGAATGCCGCCAGCCGAGCGTGATCTCGTCGGCGCCGAGCGCGACGACGAGTGCGCCGGCCGCCAGGCACAGGCTCACGCTGTGCTGCTCGCCCGCTGGCCGCGCGTCTCCCTCCAGTGGCGTGCAACCAACGCGGCAGCGAGCAGATAGCCGAGCGCGTCGCTATAGGCGAACTCTCCGAACAGGAACACCGCAGCCACGAAGGCGAGGATGCGTTCCGTCACGTTGAGACGGTCGAACAGATAGCCGATGGCAACGATCCCGAAGAGACCGATGGCGACGCTGGCCTTGAAAACGGCGTAGATCACCGAAGGCCAGAAGCCGATCACGGCCGACATCGGATCGCCCTGTTGCAGCATCAGTGCCGGCGAATAGACCGCGATGAAGGGGATGACGTAGCCCGCAAGCGCCACCCGCATCGCCTCCCAGCCAATCTTGTCCGGATTTTCCTTCGCAATCGGCGCTGCCGCGAGCGCCGCCAGGGCCACGGGCGGCGAGAGATCGGCCATGATGCCGTAATAGAACGCGAACATGTGGCTCACGATCAGCGGTACGCCGAGTTGCTCCAGCGCAGGGGCCGCCAAGGCTGCCACGATGATGTAGGTCGGGATCGTCGGGATCCCGGTGCCGAGCAGGATCGACAGGATCATCGTCAGGACCAATGCCAGGAACAGGCTGGTCTTGCCGAGCCCGATGACCCAGGCGCCGAAGGTCGTGCCGATGCCCGTCTGCGTCATCAGGCCGATGATGGTTCCAACGATCGCGCACGCGATGCCAACAGGCAGCGCGGTCTTGGCCGCATCGGCCAGCGCATTGCGGCAGATCACCAGCGTGGCGCGACCGCCGATGGTGAGGGCGTTCAGGGCGATCAAACCGGCGATCAGCCCTGCGACAACCCTGACGTCCATCCCGTTGCGCAGCAGCGCACCCGCAATCAGGCCGAGGCCCACCCAGAAGATCACCCGCAGCGTCATCGTCTTGAACCCGAGCGCGACACCGGTGCCCAGCAGCAGGCCAACGGTCAGCGCTAGACCGATCGTGCCGGCGAAGAGCGGGGTGAAGCCGTGGAACAGCATGAAGACCAGCACGGCGAGCGGCAGCGCCAGATACCAGCGCTCGCGCAGGGCCTTGAGCGGGCTGGGCAGCAAGCGCCGCTCGATGCCTTTGAGGCCGTGTTTGCCTGCCTCGAGATGCACCATCCAGAACGCCGAGGCGAAATAGAGCACTGCCGGGATTGCTGCGGCCTTGACGATCTCCGAATAATCCACGCCCAGCGTCTCGGCCATGATGAAGGCGGCCGCCCCCATCACGGGCGGCATGATCTGCCCGCCCATCGAGGCAGTGGCTTCGACTCCGGCGGCGAAGGCGCGCCGATAGCCGAACTTGATCATGAGCGGGATCGTGAACTGCCCGACCGTGACGACATTCGCKACACCCGAGCCCGAGATCATGCCCATCAGGCCGGAGGAGAACACCGCGACCTTGGCGGGGCCCCCACGCGCGCTGCCGAAGAGCCCAAGCGAAACGTCATTGAAGAGGTGGATCATCCCGGCCTTCTCCAGGAAGGAGCCGAAGACGATGAAGAGGAAGATATAGGTCGCCGACACATAGGTCGGCACGCCGTAGAACCCCTCAGTGCCGAAGGACAGATGGCCGATGATCTGATCGAAACCGTAGCCGCGATGATTGAGCGGCGACGGCAGGTACTGGCCGAAGAACCAGTAAAGCAGGCACACACCGCACATGATCGGCAGGGCATTGCCCATCAGCCGCCGCGCGGCCTCGAAGATGAGAACGATCAGCAGCGTTCCAACCACGAGATCGGCGGTCGAGGGATCGCCATCGCGCAGGATCAGATCGGCGTAGAAGACGAGCTGATAGAGGCCGACACCGAAACCGATGACACCCAGCGCCCAGCCAGCCCAGCGCCCTGCATTGGTCTTCGCCTTGAAATTGGCGACGAGGCCGAAACTGAGCAGCAGAAGGAAGCCGACATGGACGCCGCGCACCGCCTGGCTCGGCAGCACATGCCAGGCTGAGATCGCGATCTGGAAACAGGCGAATGCGAGCGCGACGGCATAGGCTAGCAAGCCCCAGCGGCCGGGCCCGAAACCCGGCGGAAAGCCGTGCTCGAAATTGTCGAGCGCCGCATTCTCGACCGGCGTTTCGCTCGCGCCCGAAAGCGCGTGCAGTTGGTCCGTCTGACTCGTCATCGCGTCGCATATCCCCAATGGCGTGCGCATGCGCCGGCGCCGCCTGCCCGAAGGCCAGCGCCGGGAGAGTTAAATGCGAGAGCTGATCAGGACCCGACCTTGAGGCCCTGTTCCTTCAGATAGCGCGCCGCGCCCGGATGCAGCGGCACCGGCATGCCCTCGAGCGCGCTCTCGAGCTTGATCGCCTTGCCGGCCGAGTGCGCTGCGCCAAGTTCCCCGAGATTATCGAAGATATTCTTCGTCATCTGGTAGACGAGCTCCTCCTTCACCCCCTCATGAGTGACGAGGTAGTTCACCACTGCCGCCGTGTTCACCGCGGCCGCCTGGCCGCCATAGGTGTTGGCGGGAATGGTCGCGCTGACGAAAGGCGCTCCGGCCTTGTCGATGACCGCCTTCGGCACTTCGACGACGACGATCTCGACCGAGGATGCGAGATCGCGGATGGAGGCCACGCCGAGGCCCGCCGACTGAAGCGTCGCGTCGAGCTGGCGGTTCTTCATCAGCTCGACCGATTCGGCGAAGGGCAGATACTCGATCTTGCCAAGGTCCTTGTAGGCCAGGCCTGCCGCCGCGAGGATCGCGCGCGCATTCAGCTCGGTGCCGGATTTCGGGGCTCCCACCGAAAGCCGCTTGCCCTTGAGATCGGCGAGCGTCTTGATGCCGCTTTCCTTGGACGCGACGATCTGCACGAAATTCGGATAGATCGCGGTGATGCCGCGCAATTTCTTCAGAGGGCTCTTGAAGCCGGCATCTTCATCGCCCTTCCAGGCCGCATCGAGGGAATCGCCGAGCGTGAAGGCGAGTTCGCCACGCCCCTGCTGCAGGAGCACGAGGTTCTCGACTGATGCCTTGGTCGCCTGCACCGTCGGGCGGGTGCCCGGAATCTTCTCGCCGTAGATCTTCGAGAGGGCAACGCCCATCGGATAATAGACGCCGGAGGTGCCTCCGGTCAGCACGTTGACGAACTCTTGCGCGCGAGCGCCCGCAGGAGCAGCGGCGATCAGCAAGGCGGTAGCGATACCGGCCAGAGACCGGCCGCGAAACAGCGTCTTCATGGATCCTCCCAGAACCTTAGTTCCCAGCACGAGCGGCCGGGCTTTAACCCTTGTAGAACGGCCCGTTGAGACAAGGAAAGCCCAGGAAATGCATTGCCGGGGCAGCTCCGCCGCGCGCCCGTGACGCTTTCGCCATTTTTCCGGTGCATCCGGCAGGCTCCCGAGCCTGGTTGCCCTTGCCCTTTGGACAGGTTAGCCCGGACAATATTCCCTCAGAAGCGTTCCGAGATCCGTCCAACCATGCAAGCCCGCACGAAATCGCTTTCCCTGGACCGCCGCACGCTGCTCGCCGGCGCAAGCGCCACGGCGGCGCTCGCCGCGCTCGGCTTCGCACCGGCAGCCCTGGCGCAGCAGGGGCTGAAGCTCGGCGAGGCTGAGGCGTTCAGCTTCGAAGGGCTGAAGGCGCGCGCCCGCGACCTCGCGAACAAGCCTTATGMGCCGCCCCCGCCGCCGCGCGCCGATATCCTGGAGCGGATCGATTACGACGCCCATGGCAAGATCAAATTCAAGCCGGAGATGGCCTTGTGGGCGAACGGTCCCTCGCCCTGGCCGGTGACCTTCTTCCATCTCGGCCGCTACTTCCAGAAGCCGGTGCGCATGCATGTCCTGGACAGCGGCAAGGCGCGCGAGATCGTCTATGACGAGAGCTATTTCGAGATGCCGGCGGATTCACCGGCGCGCCAATTGCCGGCGGGAGCGGGTTTCGCGGGTTTCCGCTTCCAGGAGAGCCGCTCCGGACATCCCGGCCGCAAGGGCGAGAAGCTCGACTGGCAGAAGAATGACTGGGTCGCCTTCCTCGGCGCCTCCTATTTCCGCGCCATCGGCGAACTCTATCAATATGGCCTGTCTGCCCGCGGCCTTGCCATCGATCCGGCCGTCGGCGGCAAGCCTGAAGAGTTTCCGGATTTCACCCATATCTGGCTGGAGACGCCGCAGGCCTCGGCCGAGTACGTCGTTGTCTATGCCCTGCTCTCCGGCCCCAGCGTCGCCGGCGCCTATCGCTTCCGGATGCATAGAGGCAAGGGCGTCGACATGGAGATCGAGAAGGCGATCTTCCTGCGCAATGACGTCGCCCGGCTCGGCATCGCGCCCCTGACCTCGATGTACTGGTATTCGGAGACCGCGAAATCGACCGCCGTCGACTGGCGCCCCGAAGTGCATGATTCCGACGGCCTCGCGCTCTGGACCGGCTCCGGAGAGCGCGCCTGGCGCCCCCTCAACAACCCCAGCCGCACCACAGCCTCGTCCTTCGTCGACAACAATCCGCGCGGTTTCGGCCTGATGCAGCGCGACCGCGAGGTCGGTCATTATCTCGACGGCGTCTTCTACGAGCGCCGCCCCAGCCTCTGGATCGAGACGATCGGCCAATGGGGCAAAGGCGCCGTTCAGCTCATCGAGATCCCGACCGACGACGAGATTCACGACAATATCGTCGCGATGTGGGTGCCCGAGGGTCCCGCCAAGGCCGGGGCCGCCTACGAGTTCCACTACAAGCTGCATTGGCTCGCGGACGAGCCCTTCCCCTCGCCGCTCGGCCGCGTCRTCGCGACACGGCTCGGCAATGGCGGCCAGCCCGGGACCACCCGGCCGAAGGGCGTGCGCAAATTCATGGTCGAGTTCAAAGGCCCGGTGCTGGAGAACATTCCCTTCGGCGTGAAGCCCGAGGTCGTGCTCTCGGCCTCGCGCGGCGCGTTCTCCTATGTCTTCGCCGAGGCCGTGCCGAACGACGTGCCCGGCCATTGGCGCGCGCAATTCGACCTGACGGTCGAGGGAGCGGATCCGGTCGAGATGCGCTGCTTCCTGCGCGGCGGCGACACCGTCCTGACCGAAACCTGGCTGTACCAGTATCTGCCGTTCTGAGCGGGAACTGGTTCAGCCCTCCATCTGGCGTTTGCGCACCCGCTCCACTGACACGAACAGGGTATTGGCGGCGCCGGGCTCGACGTTGAACACGTCGAAACTCGGCGCATCCGGATGATCGGCCGGCATGTGCAGCGCCGCGGCCCCCTTGCGGCCGGCAAAGGCCATGATGCGGAAACTCAGCCCGTCAGGCAGGCCGATCTCGATCGCATCGGCCGGAATTTCCGTGACGACGCCGTCACGGACGGCTCTGAAGGTCACTCGGTCACCACTCACGCGCGCGCTCCGGTTCTGCTGCCATTGACCATGGTGGATAACGCCACGGCCGGAAGCCGACAACAATCGCGATCTCGCTTGCTCCGGAGATCGCGTAACATTATATCATTCACCCATGAGCCATTCGCACCGCCCCGCAGCCGCTGCCCTCTCGGAAGATCCGGGCTGGTCGCTGCTGCGCCTTTCGGCGGCGGGTCGGCTCGGGCTCGCGCTCGGCATCATCGCCTTGCTCTGGCTTGCCACATTTGCAGTCATCTCCTGACGAAAGCTGCCCTTCGTGCCCGCCATTCGCCTCGATGACCTCACGCTCGGGTATGACCGTCACCCGGCGGTTCATCACCTCTCCGGCGAAATCGCCGCCGGAAGCCTGACTGCGATCGTCGGACCGAATGGCGCCGGAAAATCGACGCTGCTGAAGGCCATTGCCGGTGCCTTGACCCCGCTCGACGGGCACCTGACTCTCGCCCGCGGCAAGCGCCTCGCCTATCTCCCGCAATCGGCGGAGCTCGATCGTTCCTTCCCAATCCATGTCTACGATCTCGTTGCCATGGGGCTGTGGGGCAAGGCCGGCATCTTCGGCCGCATCGGCTTTGGAGCGAGGACCAGGATCGAGGAAGCGATCGCCGCCGTCGGCCTGACCGGCTTCGAGCGCCGCCCCATCGGCAATCTCTCCGGCGGCCAGATGCAGCGCGCGCTCTTCGCCCGCCTGCTGCTGCAGGACGCCGATATCATTCTGCTCGACGAACCCTTCACCGCCATCGATGCTCGGACCACGGCCGATCTGCTCGCCTTGGTTCGACGCTGGCATGGCGAGGCGCGCACCGTGGTTGCCGTCCTCCACGATATCGAGACGGTGAAACGCGCCTTCCCCGAGACGCTGCTGCTGGCCCGGGAGGCTGTCGCCTGGGGCGCGACCAACGACGTCCTGACGCCTGAAAACCAGCTCAAGGCCCGGCGCATGGTCGAGGCTTTCGACAGCCATGCGCCCGCCTGCGACCGCGACGCGGCCTGAACCYTCCGCAAACCTGGCACGCCGATGCTCCACGATATTTTCATCGGCCCCTTCGCCGAATTCGACTTCATGCGCCGGGCCCTTGTCGGCGTCTTCGCGCTCGCCGTCTCCGGCGCGCCGATCGGCGTCTTCCTGATGCTGCGACGCATGAGCCTGACCGGCGACGCCATGGCACATGCGATCCTGCCCGGCGCTGCCATCGGCTATCTCGTCGCCGGGTTCTCGCTGCCAGCCATGACGATTGGCGGCCTCGTCGCCGGCTTTGCCGTCGCGCTGGCGGCCGGCGCGGTCGCCCGGCTGACCGTGATGAAGGAGGATGCCTCGCTTGCCGCCTTCTACCTGATCTCACTGGCGCTCGGCGTCACCATCGTCTCGCTGCGCGGCTCGGCGGTCGACCTTTTCCATGTCCTGTTCGGCAATGTGCTGGCGCTGGATGACGATGTGCTGGTGCTGCTTTCGAGTGTCGCGACACTGACCCTGGTCACGCTGGCCTTGGCCTATCGCCCTCTCGTGCTCGAATGCGTCGATCCGGGCTTCCTGCGCTCGGTCAGCCGCTCCGGCGGTGTCGTGCATCTCACCTTCCTTGGCCTCGTCGTGCTCAATCTGGTCGCCGGTTTCCATGCGCTCGGCACCCTGCTTGCGGTCGGCCTGATGATGCTGCCTGCTGCCGCAGCGCGCTTCTGGACAGCCGACATCACGCGACTGATCCTGCTCGCCTCCGGTTTCGGTATCCTGTCCGGCTATGCCGGGCTGGTTGTCTCATACTCGGCCGGCAGCAATCTTCCCGCGGGCCCAGCCGTCATCCTGTCCGCCGGCGCACTCTATCTCGGCTCACTCCTGTTCGGCACGCAGGGCGGGCTCGCACGCCGGCTCTTGCCTCGGTCCCATCTCCAACGTTAGTAATGTTATAGTGTTTCATTATTCGCTGGAGAGCCGCATGTTGAATCGTCGTTGCCTCATCGCCGGGCTCACCGCGGGACTGGCCCTCTCGGCCGCGCCGCTGATCGCGCGTGCCCAGGAGAAACTGCCGGTCGTTGCGAGCTTCTCGATCCTTGGCGACTTCGCCAGGGAGATCGGCGGCGAACGTGTCGCGGTGACGATTCTCGTCGGCCCTGATGGCGATGCGCATGTCTATTCGCCGACGCCGGCCGATGCGAAGAGCGTGGCGGCGGCGAAGCTGGTCCTGATCAACGGGCTCAAATTCGAAGGCTGGTTGTCCCGGCTGATCAAGTCCTCCGGCACGAGCGCAACCGTCGTGACGGCGACGCGGGCAATCTCTCCCCTGAAGCTGCAGGACGACGATCATGACCACGGCAAGTCGGGCGGCCATGATCATGCGGGCGGGGACGACCCTCATGCCTGGCAGAGCGTCGTCAACGCCAGGCTCTATGTCGCGAATATCCGCGATGCGCTGAGCGCGGCCGACCCTGCCGGCAAGGTGGCTTACGAGGCCAATGCCGCGGCCTATCTCGGCAAGCTCGATGGACTTCAAGGCGAGATCCAGGCTGCCGTAGCCCGCATCCCGGTCGACCGACGCAAGGCCATCACGTCGCACGATGCCTTTGGTTATTTCGTCAGGGCCTATGGCATTGAATTCGTGGCGCCACAGGGTGTTTCGACCGAGGCTGAAGCCTCGGCCAGGGACGTGGCGCGCATCATTCGCCAGGTTAAGGCGCAGAAAATTCCGGCGGTCTTCCTCGAGAATATCACCAATCCCCGGTTGATCGAGCAGATCGCGCGCGAAACCGGAGCCAAGATCGGCGGCCGGCTCTACTCCGATGCACTCTCGACCGCATCCGGCCCTGCCGGGACTTACATCGAGATGATGCGACACAATATAAGGCAGATCGAAAAGGCGCTCGGCACAGGCGCAGCGTAAGCTGCGCTGACGAGCGGCACTCGGCAGCAATCAGGTCGTCCCATGTCTGAAAAGATCCCCGTTACCGTGCTCACCGGCTATCTCGGAGCCGGCAAGACCACGCTCCTCAACCGCATCCTCACCGAAGACCACGGCAAGAAGTTCGCCGTGATCGTCAACGAGTTCGGCGAGGCCGGCATCGATGGCGACCTCGTCGTCGGCGCCGACGAGGAAGTCTTCGAGATGAACAACGGTTGCATCTGCTGCACCGTCCGCGGCGACCTGATCCGCATCCTCGACGGGCTGATGAAGCGCAAGGGCAAGTTCGACGCGATCATCGTCGAGACCACCGGCCTCGCCGACCCGGCCCCCGTCGCACAGACCTTCTTCGTCGACCAGGATGTCGGCGATGCGACCAAGCTCGACGCCGTCGTCACCGTGACCGACGCCAAATGGCTGAAGGACCGCCTGAAGGATGCTCCCGAGGCAAAGAACCAGATCGCCTTTGCCGACGTCATCATTCTCAACAAGACCGATCTGGTCACGGCCGAGGAACTGGCCGGGGTCGAGGCGGCGATCCGCGCGATCAACCCCTATGCCAAGCTGCACAAGGCGACCCGCTGCGACGTCGCGATCGACAAGCTGCTCGACCGCAACGCCTTCGATCTCGATCGGATTCTCGACATCGAGCCCGACTTTCTCGAGTCCGGTCATCACCATCATCATTCCGATGATGTGCGCTCGATGTCGTTCACGATCCCCGGCGATGTCGATCCCGACAAATTCATGCCGTGGATCAACGACATCTCTCAGGCGCAGGGTCCGAACATCCTGCGTTCCAAGGGCATCCTGTCCTTCAAGAACGAGCCGCGCCGCTTCGTTTTCCAAGGCGTGCACATGATTCTCGACGGCGATCTGCAGCGTGACTGGAAGGCAGACGAGAAGCGTGAATCGCGTCTCGTCTTCATCGGCCGCGATCTCGACGAGAACGAGTTGCGCAAGGGGTTTATGGCCTGCGCGGCGTGAGCTAAAGCCACGCCATGGACACGCAGACAAAACCCGTTTCGCTCCGCGAGCATGTCGTCCCGGTCACGGCCGGCGAGCATGTCGTCTCGGCTTCATGGCTCAAGCAGACGCTGGTGTTCGCGCTCGCCGACGGGCGCGTGTTGCGCTGGCGTGACGGTGAGGCCGAGAGCATTGACGCCCATGCTGGCGGTATCCTCTCCGCCTGCTCCGATGGCGAGCGCCTGATCAGCGGCGGCGATGACGGACGTGTCGTCGCCACGGCGGCCGAGGGTGAGCCGGTCGAGATCTACCGTGATCCCAAGCGGCGCTGGATCGATGCCGTGACATTCTCAGGCTCGGGCGCCATCGCCTGGAACACCGGAAAGACCGTCCATGCCCGCGACGACAAGGGCAAGCTCCGGACCTTCGACTTCGCCTCGACGCCGCAGGGCCTCGTCTTTGCACCTAAGGGGTACAGGCTCGCCGTCGCGCAGATGAACGGCGTCTCGCTCTGGTATCCGAACACCGAAGCAAAGCCTGAATTCCTGGAATGGAAGGGATCGCATCTCGACGTGACCTGGTCCGCCGACGGCCGCTTCGTCGTCTCGTCGATGCAGGAGAACGCGCTGCATGGCTGGCGCCTCGGCGACAAGCCGACGCATATGCGCATGACAGGCTATCCGGCAAAGCCACGCTCGCTGTCCTGGTCGCATGATGGGCTCTGGCTCGCCTCCAGCGGCGCGGATGCGGCCATCATCTGGCCCTTCCAGGGCGAAGGCCCGACGGGCAAGGCCCCACGCGAGTGCGGCGCGCGCCATGCCAAGGTCACCCGCGTCGCCTTCCACCCCAAGGCGCTCGTGCTGGCCGTCGGCTATGACGATGGCTGCATCCTGCTGGTCCGGCTGACCGATGCCTCCGAGCTGCTGGTGCGCCCTCCGCTCAAGGCCAGCGGTATCACGGCCTTCGCCTGGGACAAGCTTGGCAAGCGCCTCGCCTTCGGCGCCGAGGATGGTGCGGCCGGCATCCTGACCCTGCCGACCTGAGCGATGCGCTTCGGCCTCTTCGGCAAGGACCCTGCGGGCAAGGCCGTCGCTTCGGAAGCGGCCACCCGGATCAAGGCCGAGACCCGGGACCTCCTCGGCCTGCCGGAGCGGGCCGCGATCGCCGTCAACGAGATCCTCTGTGCAGCCCCCGCCTGCCCCGGCACCGAGACGGTGATCCTGGTGATGAACCCCGGTGAGAAGACCAGGGCCTACAAGGCGCAGATGCCAATGGCGGAGCTGACGCGGGAGGCCTTGATCGTGACGTTGGAATTGGTCGCGGATCGCTAAAGCATCGGCCCGAAAGGTCGATTGCGGTTTTCCGGAAAGCCGATGCAGACACGAGAGCCAAGTGCCTGAACCGAGGGGTAGCGCGTGACGGACTCACTCTTGATCCGCGATATCGGCGATGATGACGTCGAACAGGTCAGCGCTCTCTGGCGCGCCGCCGGCGTCGCGCGCCCCTGGAACGACCCTGAAACCGATATCGCCTTTGCTCGCCGTGATTCGCACTCGACCGTCCTGGTCGCAGTGCTGGACGGCACGATCGTCGCAACGGTGATGGTCGGCGAGGATGGACATCGCGGCTGGGTCTACTACGTCGCGGCTGATCCGGAGCATCAGGGCCAGGGCCTTGGCCGCCGCATCATGGACGCGGCCGAGCACTGGCTCGCCGAACGTGGGGTGTGGAAGCTGAACCTGCTCGTCCGCGGCGACAACGCCAGGGTCAAGCAGTTCTACGAGCACCTCGGCTATACCGACACGCAGTCGACCTGTTTCCAGAAGGTCCTCTCCCGGGCCTGAAGCGGCCTCGAACAGCCCGTCACGCCCCCAAGAGATCGATCAGGTGCGGGATCAGCGGCTCGTCGGCCGGCGGCATGGCGAGATCCCGCAGCTTGCCGGGCCGCACCCATTTCAGCGCCTGACCTTCTGCCGAGACGACCGCACCTTCCCAACGCCGGCAGATATAGAGCGGCATCAGCAGGTGGAATTCCGGATAGGCGTAGCTCGCGAAGGTCAGGGGCGCCAGGCAGTCCTCTTTCACGCTGATGCCGAGTTCCTCAGACAGCTCGCGGATCAGCGCCGGCTCCGGCCGCTCCCCCGCTTCGAGCTTGCCGCCGGGGAATTCCCACAGTCCGGCAAGCGACTTGCCCTCCGGACGCTGCGTGACGAGAACGCGGTTGTCGGTATCGATCAGTGCACAGGCAACAACGAGAAGCAGTTTCACGAAGGCTCAGGTCCCGGAGAGGAGGTGATGGCTCACGCTCCTTACCGTCAACGGTGGCCGCGTCATAGGCCGAACCGTCTGTTCCGGTGAGCGCATCCGCCTCGCGGCCGGATCTCCTTCGCGAGGACGCTCGGCCCCGAGGAGCAAGGCAAGCGCCGCCCCCGGGTGCGGCTCAGGCCTCCCTCACCCGTCGTGCCGTCGAGACCAGAAACACCCCGACGAGGATGATGCAGCCCCCGACGAGCTGCCGCAGCTCCAGTGTTTCACCAAGGATGAGCACACCCATGACGGTCGCGACGGTGGGAACGAGATAGCCGGTCATCGCCGCCCGCGTCGGCCCCGCCGCACGGATCAGCTTCATGAAGATCGCCATCGGGACCGCCGTCGAGGCGACTCCGAGCGCTAGCATGACAGGCAGGTGATTCTGGATCGGAAGCAGTCCGGCGGGCCCGATGAAGACGAGTGTCAGCCCAAGCGCGACAATCCCGGAGACGACCTGCTGGCCGAGCGCGAGGCGCGCGGGATTTCCGGCCGGGGCAGGCACGGCACGGACATAGAGATTCCCGGCAGCATAGGCCAGCATCACACCGACCATGGCGGCGACGCCATAGGCAGTCGCGCCGCCTGCGACCAGGCGTGGGCCGATCAGGATCGCGACGCCGACCATCCCGAGCAGGACGCCAAGGACACGGCGGCCGGAAAGCCGCTCCTCCGCAAAGAGAAAATGCGCGAAGATCGCGGTCACCAGCGGACCGGCGGCCTGGATCATCGCGGCAGGCCCGCTGGCGAGCTGCGTCAGCGCATAGGCGACGAGCACATTCGGCACCCAGCCATTGGTGGTGCCGAGCACGAGCCAGTGCCGGAGTTCATGCCGCCGGGGCAATGGGCTCTGCCCGAGAAAGCTCACCCAAAGGGCCAGCGCTGTCGCCCCGAGCAGACCGCGCCCCGCCGCGACGGCCAGCGGCGGCACCTCGCCGCTCATCAGCTTGATGAGCAGGAAGCTGCAGCCCCAGAAGAACGAGCAGAGGAACAGATTGCCGACGATGAAGCTCCGGCTGGGTTCAGCCGGAGCGGTCGCCTCAGGAGCGATAATCGCCATTGATCTCGACATAGGCCTTGGTGAGATCGCAGGTCCAGACGGTGGACTTGCCCCGGCCCAGCCCGAGATCGGCCGTGATGACGATGTCGTCGCCCTTCATGTAGTCGGAGACGGCGGTCTCGTCATAGGACGGCGCACGGGCGCCCTGCTTCGCGACCGTGATGTCGCCGAAGGAGATGTCGAGCCTGTCGCGATCGGCCGGCTCGCCGGCCTTGCCGACGGCCATGACGACGCGGCCCCAATTGGCGTCCTCGCCGGCGATCGCCGTCTTGACCAGCGGCGAATTCGCGATCGAGAGCGCAACGCGCTTGGCAGAGCGCGCGGAGGTGGCACCGGTGACCCGCACCTCGACGAATTTCCGCGCACCTTCGCCGTCCTTGCAGACGAGATGGGACAGCTCGAGAAGCAATGCATTGAGCGCACGCTTGAAGCCGGAGAGGCGTGCATCATTGACCTCGGTGATCTCCGGCACGCCGCGCGCCGCCGCCTTCCCCGTGGCGAACAGCATCAGCGTGTCGGAGGTCGAGGTGTCGCTGTCGACCGTAACGGCATTGAACGAACCCTTGACGCCCTTGGAGAGCAGCGCCTGCAACACCGGCGCGGCAATCGGCGCGTCGGTGAAGACGAAGGAGAGCATCGTCGCCATGTCGGGCGCGATCATGCCGGCGCCCTTGGCAATGCCGGCGATGACCACCTCATGCCCGTCGATCTTCGCCTTACGCGAGAGCGCCTTGGGGAAGGTGTCGGTGGTCATGATCGCCTTGGCCGCATCGATCCACGGGCCGTCCGCCGCGCGGGAGGCGCAGTCCTTCAGGACGCCCTCGAACTTCGTCGCATCCAGCGGCTCGCCGATCACGCCTGTGGAGGCGATGAAAACCTCCTGCGGCTTGCAGCCGGCCGCCTTGGCGGCGATCTCGGCGGTCAGCTTGACGGAATCGCGGCCCTTGAGGCCGGTAAAGGCATTGGCGTTGCCGGAATTGACGACGATCGCCCGCGCCTTGCCTTGCGCCAGGTTCTCACGGCACCAGTCGACCGGCGCGGAGGGGCATTTCGAGCGGGTGAAGACACCGGCGGCCTGCGTACCCTCGTCGAGCAGCATGAAGACCACATCCGTTCGCCCCTTGTAGCGAATGCCCGCTTCGGCGGTGGCAAAGCGCACGCCCGGCACAGCCGGGACCTTGGGCTGGCGTTTCGGCGCGAGCGGGGAAATGGGAACATCCTTGCCAGCCATCGAAGCATCTCCTGAAACGAGGCGTCCGATTTGCCGCAGCAGCGGACGGAAGACAAGAGTTGGAAATGCAGAGCCCAAACGCATGATGCCCGGGTTTGCCCCGGGCATCATGTCGTAATTCTCCCTGAAATTCCCGGGCCAGGCCCGGGAACGGAGCAACGATCAGCCGTTCAGGGCTTCTTCGGCTCGGCCGGCTTGTCCGCGGGCTTCTCGGCTGGCTTGTCCAGCCGCTCGACCTTGGCCTTCTCGCGCATCGCCAGCACGATGTCCTGCTGGGCCTTGCGCTCGAGATACTGGTCGATCTGCGGCTTGACATCCTCGAACTTGGGCAGCGGCTTGGAGCGCTTGTCCTCGACCTTGATGACATGCCAGCCAAACTGGCTCTGCACCGGCTCCGAGATCTGTCCCTTCTCGAGCTTGAAGGCAGCCTCCGAGAACTGCGGAACCATGYGCTCCTTCGTGAACCAGCCGAGATMGCCGCCTTCCTTGCCCGAACCAGGATCCTTGGAGAGCTCGGCTGCGACCTTGGCGAAATCCTCGCCCTTCTTCACCCGTGCCGCAGCGTCCTTGGCCTTGGCTTCATCCTCGACCAGGATGTGGCGCGCATGCACCTCTTCCTCGGGCGCCATGGCCTTGACGGTATCTTCGAAGAGCTTCTTCGCCGCTTCMGGCGTCGCAGCCTTCTTGGCCTCGCGCGTCAGATACTCGTCGAGCAGCACCTTCTCGCGRTAATAGGCGAGGCGSGMCGCGAAATCCGGCCCTTCCGCGATCTTGGCTGCTACGGCAGCCTTGGCCCCAAGCTTGAGGTCGACGAGGTAGTTGATCACCTCGTCGCGCTTGCGGTCTTCGGGGAGCTGCGCGAGGCGTTCGCCCAGATCTTCGCTGGCAAGCGTCATGTCGCGCTCGGTGATCGCGATTCCGTCGACCTTGGCCACGACCTTGTCCGCCTGAGCGAAGGCCGGCAGGGCAAGCATCGGTGCGCCGGCCAATGCAAGCCCAAGCGGCAGCATGGCGAAACGGGACAATTTCATCGGGACGGCCTTTCGCTGATGTCCAGAATAATGCTGGCGCTCCACTGCCAGTTGAACACGGCGAAGGCAAGGCGATTGAGCCACTTAGAGGTTGCCTGAAGGTTGCTTTTCGGTAATCCGCAGGCGCTTTTTACATCCCCGCCACCGATCCCCTTGGCACCTGCGGTGCAAAACCCCACATCCCGGCGAGCGATGCCTCACGATCAGCGCGCCGGCTCCGGCAAAAGCGACGCTGGACCCCGCACCCGCACGCGTCTAAACACGCGGTCGAATTGAGATAATCCGGCTTCCGTCGGCGCAGGATGATGACCATGCGCCGCCGCGAGCCAGGCACCGAAAGAAGGCCAGACATGCTTGGCGCGCTCGCAAAGAAACTCTTCGGCTCGTCGAATGACCGGCGCGTCAAGGGCTATGCCCCTCGCGTCGCCGCGATCAATGCCCTCGAACAGGAAGTCGCCGCCCTCAGCGATGAGGCGCTGCAGGCCCGTACTCAGGAATTCCGCCAGCAATTAGCGAACGGCGCCAAGCTCGACGATCTGCTCGTGCCGGCCTTCGCAACCGTGCGCGAGGCTGCCAAGCGCGTGCTCGGCCAGCGGCCCTACGATGTCCAGCTCATCGGCGGTATCGTGCTGCACGAGGGTGCGATCTCGGAAATGAAGACCGGCGAAGGCAAGACGCTGGTCGCGACGCTGCCGACCTATCTCAACGCGCTTGAAGGCAAGGGCGTCCATGTCGTCACGGTCAACGACTACCTAGCCCGCCGCGACGCCGAATGGATGGGCAAGCTCTACAACTTCCTCGGCCTGACCACCGGCATCATCGTCCACGGCATCGATGACGACGAGCGCMAGCGCGCCTATGCCWGCGACRTCACCTAYGSCACCAACAACGARYTCGGCTTCGACTATCTGCGCGACAACATGAAATACGACGTCGCGCAGATGTCGCAGCGCGGCCACCATTTCGCGATCGTCGACGAGGTCGATTCGATCCTGGTCGACGAAGCCCGCACGCCGCTGATCATTTCCGGCCCGCTCGACGACAAGTCCGATCTTTATGTCATGATCGACAAGCTCATCCCCTCGCTGGTCAAGACCGATTTCGAAGTCGATGAGAAGCAGCGCGCCGTCTCCCTGACCGAGGCCGGCAACGAGCATATCGAGGAGCTGCTGCGCCAGGCCGATCTGCTCAAGGAAGGCGATCTCTACGACGCGGCCAACGTCACATTGGTCCATCACGTCAACCAGGCCCTGCGCGCCCACTCGCTGTTCACCCGCGACAAGGATTATATCGTCCGCAACGACGAAGTCGTGATCATCGATGAGTTCACCGRCCGCATGATGCCCGGCCGGCGCTACTCCGAGGGCCTGCACCAGGCCCTGGAGGCCAAGGAGCACGTCACGGTCCAGCCCGAGAACGCGACGCTCGCCTCCATCACCTTCCAGAACTATTTCCGGCTCTATTCGAAGCTCGCCGGCATGACCGGTACGGCCTCGACGGAAGCTGACGAGTTCTTCCAGATCTACAAGCTGGAAGTGCTCGAGATCCCGACCAACGTCCCCGTCGCGCGCCTCGATGAGGATGACGAGGTCTATCGCACCTTCGAGGAAAAGGTCCGTGGCGTTATCCGCGAAATCAAGGCCTCGCAGGACAATGGCCAGCCCATGCTGGTCGGCACCACGTCGATCGAGCGCTCCGAGCTCGTCGCCGAAATGCTGAGCAAGGAAGGCTTCAAGCAGATCGATTTCAGCGCTCCGAACGCTTTGGAGCCGATCTATGAGGCCGCCCGCCAGGGCAAGCCATCCAAGTATTTCGCCGTGCTGAACGCCCGCTTCCACGAGCAGGAAGCCTATATCGTCGCCCAGGCCGGCGCCCCAGGGGCGATCACCATCGCCACCAACATGGCCGGCCGTGGCACTGACATCCAGCTCGGCGGCAATGCCGAGATGCGGATCCAGCACGATCTGCGCGACATGCCCGAAGGGCCCGAGCGTGACGAGAAGGCCAAGGCGATCCGCGCCGAGGTCGCCGACTTCAAGCAGCGCGTGCTCAAGGCCGGCGGACTCTACATCGTCGGCACCGAGCGCCATGAAAGCCGGCGCATCGACAACCAGCTCCGTGGCCGTGCCGGCCGCCAGGGTGACCCGGGCCGCTCGAAATTCTTCCTGTCGCTGCAGGACGATCTGATGCGGATCTTCGGCTCCGACCGCATGGACGGAATGCTGCAGAAGCTCGGCCTCAAGGAKGACGAGGCCATCGTCCATCCCTGGATCAACAAGGCCGTCGAGAAGGCGCAGGGCAAGGTCGAGGCGCGCAACTTCGACATCCGCAAGAACATCCTGAAATACGACGACGTCATGAACGACCAACGCAAGGTCGTCTTCGAGCAGCGCCGCGATTTCATGCGCCAGGCGAGCGTGCGCGAGACCATCGACGACATGCGCCACGGCGTCGTCGAGGACGTCGTAACCCGCCGCATCCCCGAAGAGGCCTATGCAGAGCAGTGGGATGCTGCTGGCCTGCGCGAAGACGTCCATAACTTCCTCAATCTCGATTTGCCGATCGAGGACTGGGCCAAGGAGGAAGGCATCGCCGACGCGGAACTCCGCGAACGCATCCGCACCCAGGCCGACCTGGCCTATGCCGAGCGCATCGCCCGCAACACCGAAGAGGTCATGACCTATGTCGAGAAGCAGGTGCTGCTGCAGACGCTCGACCATCTCTGGCGCGAGCATCTCGTCACGCTCGACCATCTCCGACARGTTGTCGGCTGGCGCGGCTATGCCCAGCGCGACCCGCTGAACGAGTACAAGCAGGAAGCCTTCGAGCTCTTCGACGGGTTGATCGGCCATCTGCGCGAGCAGGTCACCGGCAACCTGATGCGCATCGAGGTCCGCTTCGATCAGCCGGAGGATGGCATCCTGCCACCCCAGGATACCCTGCCTGCTCCCGCCTTCGGCGATTACGGCGGCAGCGGCCTGCAATATGCCGCAGTCGAAGAGGGCGAGGTCGCGGTTGTGGACCGTGACCCGACCGATCCATCGAGCTGGGGCAAGGTCGGCCGCAACGAGCCCTGCCCGTGCGGCTCCGGCAAGAAGTTCAAGCACTGCCACGGGCAGTTCGCCTGACACCCCGGTGGCCTCAAGCTTCGGAATATGAAAAAGGGCCGCTCTCACGAGCGGCCCTCTTCGTTTGTCCTGCATGATCGCGYGGCGTCACTTCGGCGCGAAGACCCCGACGCTGCTGGCCGTGATGTCGAAGGAGAGCGTCCCGACTACGGTCGGGTTGCACCAGTTCGAGCTATAGCCGCCTCCCGCGTTGCCTCGGGTGATCCCGCGCGGATCGGAGGTCAGCAGGAAGCAGTTGGCCTTGGACAGGTTGGTGTCGTGATAGCGCAGATCGGCGGTCAGGTTCTTGTAGGTGTAGGACAGGCCGGCATTCCAGTAATTGTAGTCGGGCAGCCGGATCGGCGTCGGGAACGCGATGTTGGTGCTGGTGGTGCCGAGCCAGTAGCGGCCGAACTCTCCAGAGACCGAGAGACCCTCGAGGAAGGGCAGATTGTACTTGGCCGTCAGCGAAGCGTAGGTGCCCGTTGCGCCCGTGCCGAGCCAGTCCCAGGCATAGAAGACATTGGCGCCGAGCGTGGCCTTGTCCTCCCAGTTATAGGAGACCTTGCCGGCAAGCTCGGTGAAATCGGTATTGCGCGGCGTCCAGATCACGCCGAGCCCGTCGATGAAGCGCTTCTCATTCGGATAATAATATTGGATCACGCCCAGGTCGAAGGTGACCGGGCCGAATTTCGGACGGATACCGCCATAGAAGTCGATCTCGGCGGGCGGGCTGGTCGCGAGATCGACATTGGCACCGAAGACGCCGAGATAGAACAGGTTGTCATAGAACTGCAGCTCCACCGAGCCTTGGGCGCCGGGCTTGCGGTCCGTCTGCGAGATGCCGCGGAAAACGTAGTCGGTCACGCCCTTGATGCTGACCGCAGCATCGATCCAGGTGATGCTCGGCGGAACCGGTGCCGGCGGCGGACCCTTCTTGCTTGGCAGGTCGGATGCCTGGGCCGCACCAGCAAACATGGCGAGCGACAGCGCCGCGCCAGTCGCCGGAAGACGTATCAGATCGAGAACCATCAGTAGCTCYGTCAAAAGACAGAAACCGCGCGCGAATTGCCGCGTTTCTGCCCCAATCAGGCCGATGGAACCGGATTCTCAGCAAGACGAGCTTTTTGGCATCCTGCACAGGAAAATCGCAGAAGCCGCCTGTCGGGCGGCATCTGCGCTGTCAAAATGAGCTTCTGCGAGGAAGTCAGGATCTGGTGATATTTTTGTCACGCATCGAATGCGCGACAAAGGAGACTCAACGGGTCGCGGACTGGCTCGAATAGGCAGCGTTCKACTGGTCGAGTTGCGTCGTGCGCAGCGTGTCTGCCCGACGCGGCGGCAGCGGCGTGCGCACATTGGTCGGCTTCGCCGGAACGACGGAAGCGACTGGCGCGGCCACAGGCGCCTCCACAGGCTGCGCCGAKCCTCCGATCAAGGGCACGAAGCTCAGCGCACGCTGATAGAAGGGGCGGTTATCAGCGACGGTGCCCACGGCAGGGGCCGCCGGCACCGCGCTGGCAACGACTGGCACCTGCTGGGCAGCACCCGGCAGGACCTTGGCCACCTGGGTCGCGGCAACAGCCGCGGCCGGCGCAGCGGCGGGCTTGACCACCACAGCGGGAGCAGCAGCCGGCGTCGCCACTTCGGCCGGCGCGGCGGCAACTGCCGCGAGGACAGCCTCATTATCGGCCGAAACCGCACGCACCGTCGCCTTGGTCCGTCCCTTGTCGTCCAGCACGACGACGCGCGGGCCAACGGTCAGCGCGTCCGGGCGGCTGATGCCGACGTCCCGCGAAGCCCAGGATGCCGACCTGTTCAGCGAATCGGACCCACCCGTGACGAGCGTCTGCTTGAAGGAACTGTGCTGGTCTCCGTCATCATAGATCAGCTTCACCGCCGGCGTGCCCTTCGCCACCAGCGCCGCAACCTGGACCTCGTCCTGCTGGCGCTTCTGCGCCACGGCCCCGCCCAAATTGCCGCCGTTGAAGACGTAGCGGCCGCCACTGACACCGACGCTCGGCTCGTCCTTGGCGACCTCGAAATAGTCCGAGCCTTCCTTCAGGTTCTTCCAGAAGGCGATATTGGGGTCGAGCCGGTGCTTGGCGAGGTTTTCCGGCGTCATCCGGAAGGGGAAGGCCTGCATCTGCACGGCCTTCTGGCCGGCGCCCTGTGCTTCGCGCACCAGCGCATAGATCTCGCCGATCTGATCGTCGGTCATCGAATAGCAGCCCGCCGAGGAGCAGGCGCCATGAACCATCAAATGCGCGCCGGTGCGCCCATGGGACCGGTCATAGGCATTGGGATAGCCCATGTTGAACGAGACATAATAGGACGAATTCGGGTTCATCTGCCCCGGGGAGATGGCATAGAAGCCCTCCGGCGCCATGCGATCGCCTTCGCGGACCTTCGGACCGAGCTGGCCGGACCAGCGGCACATCGGGAAGGTCTTCAGCAACTCGTAGCGGCCATCGCCCTTGCGCTTCCAGACCTCGAGCTCCGACTCCTTCTTGTAGGAGCGGATCAGGATCGGCTGATCCTTGCTCATGCCCTTCTCGGACATCAGCGCATAGGTCGCCGATGGGATCGGGATGTTATGGCGCGCAGAGCCGCGATACCGCTCCTCTTCGCAGGCGCCCAGGGTCAAAGCAACGAGCGCCACGAGGGCGATGTGTCTTGCTGCCACGTCGTCGATCCCATTGATCAAGCGGTCGTCGCCGACCTTCTATGCTCAAGACGGCAAAATCGTGCCGCTCATCATGGTTGTGAAGCGTTAGGCTTGACCGTTCCTTACCACAAGGGGGTCAGATCTGGCCATACGGTAAAGGAAGCGTAAACAGCGGGATTGCGAAGCTCAAAGGCTGCGGCCGATCGCGAGGAATTTCTCCTCGCGCTGGGCGACGACCTGCTCGGCCGAGAGGCCCGCGAGATCGGACAGGGCAGCTGCGATCGCATCGCCAGCGCGCGAAATCGCCATCTCGGGATCGCGATGCGCCCCTCCGGTGGGCTCGCTGACGATCCGGTCGATGATGCCGAATTTCAGCAGATCCTGCGCCGTGATCTTCATGCCGGTCGCGGCGTCCTGGGCGCGCGCCGTATCGCGCCAGAGAATCGAGGCCGCGCCCTCCGGCGAGATCACCGAATAGATCGCATGTTCCATCATCATCACGCGGCTCGCGGCAGCGATTGCGATGGCACCACCTGATCCGCCCTCGCCGATCACCAGCGCGACGCTCGGGCTGCGCAGACCGAGCCATGCCTCGGTCGAGCGCGCAATCGCTTCCGCCTGCCCGCGCTCCTCGGCCT
This sequence comes from Allobosea sp. 05T422_2, assembly GCF_056396265.1. Classification (NCBI taxonomy): domain Bacteria; kingdom Pseudomonadati; phylum Pseudomonadota; class Alphaproteobacteria; order Hyphomicrobiales; family Alloboseaceae; genus Allobosea; species Allobosea sp. 05T422_2. The sequence goes on from NZ_JBFTLD010000038.1 coordinate 71,113, forward strand.
CGATCCCCGGATAGGCACCGGCGGTGTCGACGAAGCTCAGAACCGGCAGGCCGAAACGATCGGCAAGCTCGGCCAGACGGACAGCCTTGCGATAGCCCTCAGGCTTCGGCATGCCGAAATTGTGCCGGATGCGGGTCTCGGTGCTGTTGCCCTTCTCCTGCCCCATCACGCAGACCGGCTGACCGCGGAAGCGCCCGAAACCGCCGACGATCGCCTCGTCCTCGCCGAAGGCGCGGTCGCCCGCAAGCGGCGTGAATTCGGTGATCAGCGCTGCACAGTAATCGATGAAATGCGGTCGCTGCGGATGCCGGGCGACCAGCGTCTTCTGCCAGGGCGTCAGGGCGCCATAGAGGTCCTTGAGCGCCTGGTTTGCCTTGGCATCGAGCTTTCCGATTTCCTCGGACAGAGAATAGCCGTCCCCCTTTGCATCCAGGGCACGCAATTCATCCGCCTTCGCCTCAAGCTCGGCGACCGGTTTCTCGAAATCAAGATAGCTACGCATTGTGATCCAGTTCTGGGGCGGGGCCGTCGATCCGCAGGGGGAGACGGAAGACCGGGGCCCGAAAAGCGGCGGACCTTGGCCGTGCCACGCTGTGATTGTCAACCCGCCGGGCGCTTGTCCCGCGTTTCGCCCAATCGTGGCGTCGGGGTGGGCTGGGGCAGCAGGACGGGACGAAAGGCAAAACTGCGCCGCGTCGCACGCAGCGGCGCCCGGCGATAGAACTGCTTGGTCGCATCGATGACATGGACGCCAGCGAAGGGCAGCGACAGCCCCGAGCCAACCCGCTCCCAGGCTGGGGCGGAGCGCATGAACAGCTTGCGTTTGAGCGGGGGTACATAGAGCGCCTCGGCCCAGTTCTCCGGAGCGAAAGTCGCGCCGCGCATCAGCGATTCGAGCTGTGAGCGGCTGAACGGGCGGCCGTGACCGAAGGGCGTTCCGTCCATCCGGGCCCAGAGCCCACGGCGATTGGGCGCGACGACGAGCATGCGGCCACCGGGACTGAGCACGCGCGCCACCTCGTCGAGCAGGTCGTCGGGGCTCTCTGTCTCCTCAAGAGCATGAACCAGCACGACCCTGTCGACCGAGGCTGTCGGCAAGGGCAGCAGCGTCGGCTCGACCAAGGCCGAGGCCGAGAGACCTTCCGACGGCCAGTTCACCACGCCTTGCGCCGCCGGCATGAAGGCGAGCACGCGCTCGGCATTGGCGCCAAGCACCGTCAGGTAGGGGGTGCAGAAACCCAGGCCGAGCAGGCGCTGGCGTCCGCAATCCGGCCAGAAACGCAGCATCGCCCGGCCGATGAAGCGCCGGGCGACATGGCCGAGGGGACTGGCATAGAAGGCGCGAAGGTCGACGACGTCGAGAGCCATGAACATGAAATGGACCGGCGGTGGCGCCGACGCAAGGGCACCGGGTTCTGCTCGGGCAGCACACGGCCATGCTTGATCGCGTGCCGGTCATGCCCCAATTCATGATGCGCTGATCGCCTCCCGGCGGTTATCCTTCGCTTCCCGCGCCAGGAGCCTTCCATGTCCCTCGACATCCATATCTTCCGCACGCTGAGCGACAATGCCGGCGCCTTGATTCGCGATCCCGCGACCCACGCCTGCGCGGCGGTCGACGTCCCCGACGCAAAGGAGGTGCTGGCCGCAGCCGAGGAGAAGGGCTGGGCCATCTCCGACATCTTCATCACCCATTCCCATTTCGACCATGTCCAGGGCGTCGCCGCGCTCAAGCAAGCCACGGGCGCGACAGTCTACGGCCCCGCGGACGCCCGGGACGCTGCCCCCGTCGACACCGTCGTCGGCGAAGGCGATCGGGTTCCACTCGGAGGCTTCGTCTTCGACGTCTGGCACACGCCCGGCCACGCCGATGGGCATCTGACCTTTGTCGGCGAGCAGACCCGGCTCGCGCTCGTAGGCGATGTCGTCTTCGTCATGGGTTGCGGACGCGTTCAGCCCGGGCAGTTGCCCGCCATGTGGACGTCGCTGTCGCGGATCATGACCCTGCCCGACGACACCCAGCTGATCACGGGGCACGACTACACCCTCGCCAACGCCCGTTTCGCGGTGTCCGTGGATCCCGCCAATGCCGTGCTGAAGAC